>CASFUJ010000154.1 GCA_949297645.1 uncultured Desulfovibrionaceae bacterium | reverse complement strand
CTTGGCGCTTTCCGTCAGACTTTCCACAAGGGAAAATGCCTTGGCGAAGGGATAGGACGCCTTCATGACAACCATCCCCGCCCCGACGGAAAGACGTTCGCCGCAGCGCTGCGACTCCTTTTCGAACGTTGCCGCAAAGCGGGCAATGAAAAGCAGCGCAAGGTCGGCCCGAATGACCAGCGTGATGTCATCGCCGCCCATGACCAGCGGCCGGAGCGGCATGACAAGACGCTGAGCGGGCCTGCGGCGCAGCTCAAATGCCATGACTTCATTCACCGCAGCGCTGAACGCCGCCCTGTTGGCGCGGGAAACGGTTTCGGAAAGCGCCCTCATGGCGGCTATGCCCCGCTCCAGAGACAGGGCTCTGCCCTCTTCCAGCTTTTTTCTGAACAGCTTGCCCAAATCGTTTCCGTCCATATGCACAAGGGCCACTCTGGCCTTTTCCTCCCCCAGCATTTTGCCGAGGTCGTCCTCCCAGAGTATCTCCACGCCCTCCGGCGCCCCGGTGAGCTCACGAAGCCGCTTTCGCGAGCCGGCAAGACAGGCGTCCGTCCTGCGCGTTGCCGACGGCACGGACACGGCCTCCTCATCGACCTTCGCACAGGCGGGATAACCGTCGAGCCGGGCCGGCTCCAGAACAGGCAGCATGCGGACGCCGCACGTCACGGGAAAAACGGCCCTCTGCTCATCAATGCGCCTTTCCGCCTCACTGCGCGCCCGCCTGTAGGACTCCACGTCCCAGGTCATGGGCGCCTGCGTGCCGTACAGCGGCAGCCCCGGAAAACGCTCCAGCGCCTCTTCGGAAAAGCGGGTCAGAAACAGGGCGGCGCTGTCATGGTCGGGCATGATGAGGCAGATGGTTCCCGCTCCCCTCTGTATCTCGACATACCAGTCTCTTCCGCCTTCCGGTCCGTCCACCCTTCTCAGCGCGAGTTCCTCAAGCCTCTCGTGAAGAAAGGCTTCTGGCAGAGCGTCGATGATTTCGGAACCTCCAATCATCTCCCTGAGCTTTCCCGTACTGCAAAGAAATTTCTGGATACCGCCCACTTCCAGTTTTACAAAGGCCAACCGCCGTTCCATTATTTCTCCGTGGTCTGCAATGAAAAACGCAGCGTTTCGATAATCTTCAGCAGCTCTTCCCTGCGGCACAGATGACGCCAGCCGAGAACCATGACGTTCCTTTCTCCCATGAAGGAATCCTTCTCGCTGAAGTACAGAAGCATTCTCAGGGCAAAACGGCCCAGACGCTCTCCCGTGGACGCCACTTCGGCCGCCGCCTCCTTCACGGACGAAAAGGGGTTGGCCTTGCAGGACATGACGACGATATCGTTGTTGCGGCTGGCCGCCACATCCAGGTCCTGACTGAACACGTCGTCATCCGGCGACAGATGCTTCGCCCTTCGGATATTCTTCTCCATCTCCTCCGGCCAGCTGAACCGTATGCGATGGCGGACGTTGGAAAAACCGGCCTCTTCAAGCGCGGCGGCCGCCAGCTTCTCCAGCCATTCTCCGCCTTCCGTGGAAAAGCGGTATTCCGTACCGTTTCCGTTCAGCGTCCACACCTTGTCCTTTCCCGGTTCGAGACTCATGCCTCCGGCAGACACCGCCTTTTTCATGACGCCGTCATCCCCGCCCTCGTCAAGTGCGGCCCGCATGAAGGCAAGCATGGTCCGGTACAGCAGCCTGTCCTCCTGTGAAAGCTCTTTCGTTTCACGCAACAAGACCCCCTCGATGCGGAAGCGGGTTTCCATGTCGCAGGGAACGGCTCTGACGGGCCGCTCCCCGTGCGGAGCGAACAGAGGAACGCAGAGCCCCTGTCTGTTGTCGATGGACCACACCGAACAGCCGTGCCGGCATCCCCACCAGGCCAGCATGGCGCCCTGTCCCTTGGTGCCGGGAGTAATGTTTATGCAAACCTCCGCACCTTCCGCCGGAGCGGGGAGCAGGTTTTCAAGAACAGGGCGGAGATGTACTTTGAAAACGGCCTTGCGCTCGAAAATCTTCGTCAGTTTCCGCCGCAGGGGCGTATGTTCCCCCAGTTCTCCCCTGTCGTCGAAGGCTTCTATCTTGCCGCAGGATTCGGAACGCAGGCGATGTTCCGTTTTCTCGTCGTGCACGACGGCATAAACGCGGCGGTCGTACATCTGCGCGCTGCGCTTTCTGTCAACGGCCCAATGGATAAGCGCCCGCTCACGGCTCAGACGCTCAGAAGAGTCCGCAGGCAGAAAGCGCAAGTCCTTCAGGAAGCTGATGCGGTTGCTTCCCGGATTCCAGGCCAGCTCGAAGGTCACGCCGTCGATGACGACGTTCGTTTCACACCCTTCGGGCAGTGTAACGCCGTGCTGCGAGCACCACTGAACAAGCGGACTCGAAGAACCGGCGCGGCTCCACGATACTCCCTGCAGGGCAAGGATGTCCTGAACGGAAAGCGTATCCGCATCGGGAAGACGTTTCACAAGCCCCGCTTCCGTATCAAAGGCAAGCGTGCGCATTTCGGAAGACTGCATGAACACGGGCCGGCAGGCGCCAAGAGCCATGACGCAATCGGCGACAAGGTAGTTCAGCCCGCCGTCGAGATTGAAGAACAGACGTCCGCCTGCGGCCTGCGTCTCTTCGGCAAGACGCACCGCCACGGCTGCCGCCCCGTCTTTCGTTCCCGCTGTCATGGGTATGGGAAGAATATCGACGTCACAGCCGTCATTCTCCTGCGCCCACGCCTTCAGACGAAGTGCAAGTTCCCGGGTGCCGTCCGTGGCAAGCAGTATGCTCTTTCCTCCGGGACAGGTCCGGAGAAACACTCTGCGGGGATGCAGCGTCCCCATAATCTGGGTGCCGACTATGGAAACGAACACATGAGACATATACCATCCTCCCGTTTGCAGAAAAAACTTTTAAAAACGCCGAGGAAACTGTGCGCGCGTCCGGAACTCCCGCATACCGGGAAATCCGCATGTCGTACCGCCGGAGAAGGCCGGCTGATGAAGAAGCGTTTTGTCCCCGCGCGCTCTCCGGCTGCATTTTATATAGCAAAAACCATGCCGGAAAATTTCTCCCTGTTTCTCCCCTTAAAAAAGGGGACCCGACAGAGAAAAATATGCGGATTTTCGTTTTTCACATGAAAAATAGCATAACCTAGATGCCGAATTTCTTTTTTCTGGAAATAAACGTACTTTGAGGCAGATGCAGCATATGCGCCGCTCTGGCGTCGCTTCCTCCGCTGAGCTTCAGCGCACGGCGTATGAACATGGCATGTTTTTCAGCGAGCCAGGCATTGATGTCGGAAGGAACGAAGTCTTCGCCTTCCTCCTGTCCGTGCCGGCTTTCCAGCTGTCCGCTCACGTCTTCCGCCGTTATCACGGAATCAGCCAGCAGGCAGATGGTGGTGAGACGGAATTTCATTTCCCGTATATTGCCGGGCCAGGAACAGGCAAGCAGAAGCGTTCTTGCCTCCGGCGAAAGCACTCGCGGCATGGCCGCGCACCATTCCTTATTGATGGCGTCAAGCAGATAGTCGAGAAGCCTGTTTCTGTCCTCCGCAGAATAGGCGGAAACCGGGCTGAGTCTGGGCATGTACTGCGCCAGCCTGTAATAGAGGTCGCAGCGGAAGCGCCCTTCCTGCACGTCTTTTAAAAGGTCTCTGTTCGTGGCGGCTATGATGCGCACGTCAACCTTTTTGCTCCGGCTCGAACCCAGCGGCGTAATAACGCCCTCATCAACTGCCTTAAGCAGCAGCGACTGAAGATTCAGGGGAATCTCTCCCACTTCATCCAGAAAAAGCGTCGAACCGTCGGCTTCTTCAAAAGCTCCCTTCCTGTCTTCCCTGGCGTCTGTAAAGCTGTTTTTCTTATGGCCGAACAGCTCGGAACGCATCATGTTATGGTCGCCGGCCACCTCCGCACAGTTTAAGGAAATCATCTCCTTCCCGAACCTGTCGCTGCATGCGTGGATATACTGTGCCAGCTGCGTCTTGCCGACTCCCGTATCGCCGACAATGAGAACCGAGGCCCTTGTTCTGGCAATCTTGTTTCTGGCCTGCTCGAAAATCTTTCTGTTGACTCCGGCAATGAACAGTCCGCTTGCAGGAACGGCGTCGGGAGCTATGCCGGAAAGAATGTCCGGCAGCGGAACTACTATGGCTCCCGGTGCTCCCGGCTGACGGAAGTCCGGTCTGACGGTATAAACCGGAAAACCGGGAAACTTGACGCTCATGAGAAGCTGTACGGAGTGCATGGCTCCCGTGCCGGAAGTGAGATTGTAATAGTATGCGGCATGACCGGGCAACGCTGAAAGCACACGCTGTTCCGCCTGATAAATGGCGGCGACATCGACGGCATCCACATCCAGCATATGAAATTCCACATCACGGCAACCGAAGCACCGCGCCGCCCGTTCTATATCGGCCAGGGCGGCGCTCCCCTCCAGATGACTGTTGTACAGCAGAACGGCTTTCTGAAAAAAACCCTTCGACTTTCCGCAGTAATGCTCAAGTATGGTATAAATCGGCCCCTTCTGTGTCGTATCGGCATTGATAATGGAGTCTATGTCTGTTTTTCCTATCCAGGAAACGAATATACCGGGCTTGTTCTGCATCATACACACCATCCAGTAAGCATGCGGACGACATCTTCCGCTTTTATCAACTATCCCGAAACGCTTTCCAGAGCGGACGGGCATAGATGCGTTGAAAGGCAGACAAGCCATGATAGCCTGTCTGCCTTTCTGCCACAAGAACAATGTTGCCGACCGTACCGCCTACCGCAGGTCTGCGCGCAGAGAACACCCGTGTGGGTGAAAAAAGTATCCCTCCAGACACACAAATAGTTATTAGGTCTCAACCTCTGCGCGCAGAGAACACCCGTGCGGGAATAAATATGGAAACACTTTAAAAGCTTTAAATGAGAGTCTCAACCTCTGCGCGCAGAGAACACCCGTGCGGGAGAAGACGTTTCTCATTATTATAGAGCACAAAGAGGTCTCAACCTCTGCGCGCAGAGAACACCCGTGCGGGAGATGTCTTTAATTCATCAAATATTTCTGTTCGCTGCAAGGTTTTTTTTACAGCCCCCCCTGAAAAAGACAACTTACGGGCCATTTTTGCGCATTTTTTAAGGGGGGTGCAAACATCGATGAAACGGCAACCTCTTTTGAGTTCCGCCGGACCGGCATACCGGAACAAGATTCAACGCTTCGTACGAAAAACGAAAATTCAGACATCCGAAAACAAACGGAAGCTGCCTGCTCCGCATCGTATCGGGGATTTTCTCCCGGCACGTTTTTTGCAAAATATGACGCGTCAATCCAAAAAGGAAAAGGCCGGGCAACGGCATATACGCCACCCCGTTCCTGTGTAGAGTTCAGGCGGCAGACCGGAACATAACCACAAACGCAGTACTCTGACCTGCCGGGACAGGCTGCGGGCGGGGCTGTCCGGCTGTCGGGCAAACTTCGTCTGCATGCCTGCTTCCCATTCCACCAGAAAAAGCCGCCAGCCTTCCCCGGTGAGTTTGAACCGTCCGTCTTTCTGCACAAAATGCTCCTCACGCAGCATATTCTGATTGACCATGCGCAGGAGCCAGCGTTCCACATCAGCCCTGAAAAGTTCCTGTATGTCGGCGGCAAACGTCATATACCTCAGGTTCTGACAATGAAACATCCCAAGACAGGGGTCGAGGCCTTCCGCGATAAGTTCCATGGCTATGCGCTGAAAGGTGAGAAAGGATGCCGTGTCCAGAGCGGCATTCCACAAATCATGTCCGCTTCCCGGTTCCCTGTGAGAACTGCGGAAGGCTTCGATAAGAACACAGTCGTTATAGGCCCTGAAGGTAACGCGTGCAAACGCTCCTTCCACACCGAGCAGTTCCCGGGGATTGCGGACATTGCGTATGGCTTCAAGCGCCTTTTGTCCGGCGGACTGAAACGCCCTCCGGTTCTGCATGCTGCGCGACGTGCTGCCAAGAAAGTTCTCCACTTTTGCGGCAATGAGCTCTCTTGCCATGAGAAACCTTCCGTTTTCGCCGAGCTGCTGCCAGTGCGCGGCATGGTCGCGCCCGCGCTTGCGCCATGCCGGACTCTGCGGAACCATGCATCCTGTAAGGCGGCCACCGCTTTCACAGAGCACAACAGGGATATTCTCCGCCATGCAGCGGCGCATAAGGGGAGTGGAAACACTGCCGGAACCATGAAGAATGAGCGCGGAAATCTGCCCCAGAGGCGTGCGCAGCAGCACTTCCCCGTCAAAACGTGCAAAAACCGCGTCGCCGTCCAGACCGACGGCCGCACCGGGGTGGAGGACATGAAGATTTCGTCTCCACGGAGTGAGGCGCTTTTCTTCAGCGTCTTCTTCCGTCTTTTCCTCAGTCATGAGAATCCCCTGCCGCGCAAGAACGTCGAGCATGGCTTCACGTCCCGCGCTGTCGCCGAGAGCAATGCCGTCGGCCGTAAGTGCGGCGTCAAGACCGCAGGACACCGCCTCGTTTACGGCTTTTCCGGCTCTTGCCCGCGTACGCAGTTCAACCATCTGCGGTATTCCCTCCAGTTTCCACACCTCGCGGATAAGCGGCGTAAGCTGCCTGTCGGATGCGGAAAGGAGGGAAAGAACGCTGTCGAGACCGGCTTCGCCGCCCGGGGAATGTTGTTTGAGCGTCTGCCACGGAAATTCCACCGAAGGCATGGCGTCGGTCGCGGGGAAGACTGCTCTGACGGACTTACGGATAAGGCGGAGAAAGACTTCCTGCGCCAGCAGAAGAGCGCCTGAAGAAAGCGGGGTTCCGTTTTCCACGGCATGCTTCAGCTCGGAAACGCAACCTTCATCAAGACCGTAGCCATGGCCGTTCAGAAATTCAAGGGA
>CASFUJ010000153.1 GCA_949297645.1 uncultured Desulfovibrionaceae bacterium | reverse complement strand
AGCACCGGGTCCACCACGGCGATGCCTCCCGGAGCACGGAACTCCCGGATGCAGCGTCCCGCAAGTCCCGACTGGTCGGGACTTCCGAGAAAACCGGAATACACGGCGTCGAACCTGAGCCCCATCCTCGCCCAGTGGTCCATGACGGGGCCCATCTGGTCCGTGAGGTCGAGAAAGGTGAAGTCGTCCACACCCGACGTCTGCGAGGAAAGCACGGCCGTGGGCAGCGGGCAGACCTGTATGCCCATGGTGGCAAGAATGGGAATGGCCACGGTAAGAGAGGCCCGGCCGAAACCGGAAAGATCGTGTATGGCCGCAACGCGGAGAACGGGAACCCCCTGCATGACTGCTCCTTCGCCGCAAAGGCGGCTTTTCTGACGGTGCAGTCTATGCGCAAACGCCGGCTTTGTCACTTGCGGAGCGTCCGCACGTTTTCCTGAAATGCCGCACGGTTCGCCGAACATGGGAACTTTGCGGCAAAAAGCGATTTTTTAATGCTTGCCCGCAGGCGGCAGTCGGCTTACACATAGGCCAGCCCGGCCCTTTTCCGGGTTCTTTTTCCCGAGTACGACGCCCTGCCTTCCGACTTGACGGAGAAGGCAAGGCGCGCTATACCTGCATGTTCCAATCTCAGTAAGGAGACCGCGCGTCATGAAAAGAACGTATCAGCCCAGCAAAATCAGCAGAAAGCGTACCCACGGCTTCCGCGCCCGCATGAGCACCCCCAACGGTCGCGCCATCATCAGCCGCCGCCGTGCCAAGGGCCGCAAGAGCCTGTCCGCCTAATCAAGCGGTGCGCTTCCCGGAAGTCTTCGCCTTTGAGGACAGCTCCGGGCAGACCATGCAAATGTTTCGGGCGCGGCGTTTTGCCACGCCCACATTTTGCGTTTAAAATCTGTCAAGCGCAGCATGGGTCCTTCCATGTCACTGACCTGGCCCAGAGAACGGCGCATCACCCGCAGGGCGGAATACACCGCCTGCTACAGCGGGGGAGAACGCCGCTTCACGAAATATTTCGTCGTGTTCGCCCGTCCTGCCGGCATGGCCGGAGCCGGGCGTCTCGGGCTTGCTGTCACCAAAAAATGCGGCAACGCCGTCGCCAGGAACCGCATCAAACGGGTTCTCCGCTCGTTTTTCCGCCTGCATCAGCACAGGATGCCTCCCATGGACATCGTCGTCACGCCGAAAAAACACCTCCGTGCCGACAAGTTCAATCTCAGCCTCGCGGAAGACGAGCTTCTGCCTCTGCTCGCCGAGCTTTCGGCCTCAGGCGCAGCGCCCGTTTCCGGCCCTTCGGGGGATACGGCATGAACCTCGCACAGCGACTTCTCATCCTGCCCATCCGGTTCTACAAGCGCTGCATCTCGCCGCTCTATCCCCCCTGCTGCCGCTTCTATCCCTCCTGTTCCACCTACGCCATCCAGGCCATTGAACGGCACGGGCCGCTCAAGGGACTCTGGCTGGCTGTCCGGCGCATCCTGCGCTGCCATCCCGGCAATCCGGGCGGCTTCGATCCTGTGCCCCCTCTCTCAAACGATCATCCCTCTGCGAACGACGCAGACTCTCAGGAACGTCATGGATAACCGTCGCCTCATCCTTTCCGTCGTCATCTGTATCGTCCTGCTCTTCGGCTGGCAGGCCTTTTCCGAATACATGGGCTGGATTCCGGAGCAGCCCCAGCCCGTGGCTACCGAACAGCAGCCGCAGGCTGAAGCCCAGGCGCCCGTTCCCGCCGCGCCCGCGCTTCCGGTGGCGAAATTCGTGCCTTCCGAAGGCCGTGAAGTCCGTGTGGACACCCCCCTCTACGAAGCCGTGTTCCATTCCGGCGGCGGCGTGCTCCAGTCCTTCAAGCTGAAGAACTACAACGCCACCATCATCCCCGGCTCCCCGCTGTTCAACATGGTCTCCCCCGCCGCCGCCACCGTGGCCCCCATGGGCCTGCTCGTGAACGGTCAGCCCTCCTGGAACATGGGGCAGTGGAGCTTTGAAGGTTCCGACGTGAAGCTGGAAACCGGCGAAGCCACTCTCGTCTTCGAAGGCGAGATGAACGGCATCCGCATCAGCCGCGCCATCACCTTCCATGCCGACACCTACCTCATGGACGAGAAGGTCACCCTGACCTCCGCCGAAGGCCTCCCCGCCGCCCGCGTGTCCTACAGCCTCGGCGCCACCGACTTCAGCGGCAAGAGCAACTACGACACCATGAGCATGGCCTGGAACCTGAAGGGCTCCCTCGAGCGCGACGTGGACGTGGAAGATCTCACCAAGGAAGGCGTGATGAGCTCCGGCGACATCTACTGGGCCGGTCTCATGAGCAACTACTTCCTCTCCGCCGTCCTGCCTGAAACGAGCCAGAACACCGTGTTCAAGGGCCGCATCACCGAAAGCGGCGTATGGCGCGCCGCGGTGGAACTGCAGGACATCAGCCTGACCGCCGGCCAGCCTTCCGAACTCTCCACCGCCTGGTGGCTCGGTCCCAAGAGCCGCGACCTTCTCGACGCCGCTCCCAACGACCTCAAGTCCTCCGTGGACATGGGCATCTTCACCTTCCTCGCCGTGCCCCTGCTCAAGCTGCTCACCTGGTTTGAAGGTTTCCTCGGCAACTGGGGTCTGGCCATCATCCTGCTGACCATTCTCATCAAGATCGTCTTCTGGCCCCTTTCCCGCAAGAGCTTCAAGTCCATGGAGCAGATGAAGAAGCTCCAGCCCCGCATGAAGCAGCTGCAGGAAAAGTACAAGAACGACAAGGAAGCCCTCAGCCGTGAAATGATGCAGCTCTACAAGACCTACGGCGTGAACCCCATGGGCGGCTGCCTGCCCATCCTCATTCAGCTGCCCGTGTTCGTGGCTCTGTATCAGGCGCTTCTGAACTGCATTGAACTGCGCCATGCCTCCTTCATCACCTATCTGCCCGGCACGGACCTGCTCTGGCTGGCCGACCTTTCGGTGAAGGATCCGTTCTACATCACCCCGCTGGTCATGGGCGCGACCATGTTCCTGCAGCAGTGGCTCAGCCCCGCCATGGGCGACCCGCAGCAGCGCAAGATCATGATGATCATGCCCGTGGTCTTCACCGTCATGTTCATCAACTTCCCCGCCGGTCTCGTACTGTACTGGCTCTGCAACAACATCCTGTCCATCATCCAGCAGACCTGGACCCTGCGCAACACAAAGTAGCAGGGGAAACACATGAGCGACTCCAAAGAATTTCTGGGAAAGACGCTGGACGCGGCCATTGCGGAAGCATGCGCGTTCTACAGCGTCCCCAGAGAAAAGCTGGAAATTGACATCATCGAAGATGCGAAAACGGGCATCTTCGGCATCGTAGGCGCGCGGAAGGCAAAAATCCGCGCCCGCCTCGCCACGCTGCCCGACTTCATGCAGGCAGGTGCTCCGACGCAGGAAAAGTCTGAAAAAACGGAAGGTCGTCGCCGTCGCGGCGACCGCCGCCGGGAAAAGCCGGAGAACTCCGACTCTGCGAAGGAAGAGGCCAGGGAAAGCCGTCGGGAAAACGCGAAGGAAGCAAAAACGGAAGGAGAAAAGGACGCCCCGGCCGCCGCGGCGGAACAGAAGGCTCTTCCCGCCATACGCACGAGTTCCGTGCCCGCGCTCTCCCAGAAAGCCGCCCCCGCGCCTGAAAATCCCGCTCCGGAAGAGGAGCTGAGCCGGACGGATGAGCAGAGCGGCGAAGGTTCCCGCAGTCGTCACAATCGTCAGAGCCGTCAGAGTCGCGCCTCCGCCCGCAAGGAAGCCGCGCCCAGAAACGATGAGGCCGACGCGCTGGAAAGCACGCTGCCCCGTATTCCCCTGTCGGACCTCGACCAGGAAAAGCTGCTCGAAACCACCAGAAACGTCATCAGCCGCCTTGTCGCCCCCGTGCTCGACATGGAACCGGAAGCCGTGGATCTTTCTCTGGAAATCGGAGAAGACCGCGTTCAGGTCTCCGTGAAAAGCGAGGACACCGGCCTTCTCATCGGACGCGACGGCCAGAATCTGGCCGCCGTGCAGTATCTGGCCGCGCGCATGATTACGCGGGCCATGGGCGCGCAGGTGAGACTGCAGGTGGACGCCGGCGACTACCATGTCCGGCAGGATTCCCGTCTGCAGGAACTGGCCCTTGCTCTGGCCGAAAAGGTGAAGGCCACAGGCAAGGTGCAGACCACAAGGCCGCTCAGCGCCTATCAGAGAAGAGTCATCCATCTGGCTCTTCAGGACGACCCGGACGTGCAGACACGCAGCTCCGGCGAAGGGGCGCTCAAACACGTCGTCATCCTGCGACGCAAGGACTGACCATTCCCGCGCCCGGCAGGCACAGCTTCGCCGGGCGCCTTGTTTCGGGGCCGCTTTGCCGGTCCCTTCCCACGGCATGGAAAGCCCGCGCAGGGCAGCCGCCGCTCCCCCTCTTCCGGGGGTACTTCAAACCTCAAAGGAGTTTTCGATGAACAAGCCCGGCATTGGTCTCGCTCCCGAAGGCGCACCCATCATCGGCCTGCTCACGGTCCTTTCCCTCTGCTTCGCCATTCTCGACTGGTGGCCCGTCACGCTCATCGCCCTGCTTGCGCTGTGGTTCTCCGTCCATTTCTTCCGCGACCCTGAACGGGTGATTCCGCAGGAAGAAGGCCTCGCCGTCAGTCCTGCGGACGGACGCGTCGTGCGCATGGAAAACCGCACCGACCCCATGAGCGGAGAGTCGCGTCAGTGCATCTCCATCTTCATGAACGTGTTCAGCGTCCATGTGAACCGCGCTCCCGTCTCCGGCACGGTGACGGGCGTCCGTTACCATCCCGGCAAGTTCTTCAACGCCGCTCTGGACAAGGCTTCCACCGACAACGAGCAGTGCCAGTGGCAGATGAGCGACGCCGACGGCAGAAGCTGGACCTTCGTGCAGATTGCCGGACTCATCGCCCG
>CASFUJ010000152.1 GCA_949297645.1 uncultured Desulfovibrionaceae bacterium | reverse complement strand
GAGGAACCGTATTGTCTTCCCGCCCATGTCCACCAAGTTTGCCGCGGCGGACGGTACGGTCACCGAACGCATGATCAACTATTTCGAAGCCCGCGCCAGGGGCGGAGCGGGTCTTATCACTGTGGAAGCGACCTATGTTCATCCTTCGGGCAACTCTTTCTCCCGCGGGCTCGGCTTGTCCGACGACCGCATGATCCCCGGACTGAAGGACATGGTCTCACGCATGAAGAAGCATGGCGCCCGCGTGTCCATTCAGCTCCAGCACGGCGGCCGCGCCGCCAATTCCGCGGCGAGCGGTCAGGCTGTCCTTGTGGTCTCCTCCATTCCCAAGGTCACCTCCTATACCGATACCCGCGAAATTTCCGAAGACGAGATAGGCATGCTTATTTCCGCCTGGGGCGACGCAGCGGTGCGCGCCCGGGAAGCGGGGCTGGACGCCGTTGAACTGCACGGAGCTCACGGCTATCTCATCAGTCAGTTCTTTTCTCCCTACACGAACCGCAGGCAGGACGCCTGGGGCGGTTCTCTGGAAAAGCGCATGCGCTTCGCCCTGGAAGTCTATCGTGAAGTGCGCCGCCGCGTGGGCGACGACTTTCCCATCACCTACCGCATGAGCGCCGTGGAAGGCCTTGCCGGCGGCATCACGCTGGAAGACTCTCAGGCGCTGGCAAAAGCCCTTGTAGCTGAGGGCATCAACGGCCTGCACGTTTCCGTGGGCCTGCGCGAGACCAACTTCATGGTGTCCCCGCCCTCCTGCGTCCCCAGAGGCTGGAACGCCGACATCGCCCGCAGCATCCGCGACAGCATAGGCGCCGCCGTCCCCGTCATCGTAGCGGGCCGCATCACAGATGAAGACGTGGCCGAACGCATTCTTCAGGAAGAAAAGGCCGACCTCGTGGCCATGGGCCGTCCGCTCATCGCCGACCCGTCCCTGCCCGAAAAGCTCCAGTACAGCCATAAGCCCATCATCCGCTGCATCAGCTGCAACGAAGGTTGCGTGGGCGGCTCGGCCCGCGGCACGGGTATAGGCTGCGCCCTGAATCCCCTCTCCGGCATGGAAAAGGCCTACGACATCTCCCCCGCCGCCATGCCCAAACGCGTCATGGTCATCGGCGCCGGTCCCGCCGGTATGGAAGCGGCCCTCGTGGCGGCTCAGCGCGGGCACAAGGTTACGCTTGTGGAAAAGAGCGAAAAACTCGGCGGACTTCTGAACACCGCCGCCCTGCCGCCCTACAAGGAAGATATCTTCCGCATCATGGACTACTACGGCAAGGCACTGCCTCTTGCCGGCGTCACCGTGCGCCTCAATGAAGAAGCCTCGGTGGACATGGTGAAAAAGGAAGCTCCCGACGCCGTCGTGCTCGCCGCGGGCAGCGTTCCCGCCTTCCCCGGCTTTTGCCGCGTGCCCGGCGCCATGACGGCGGCCGATGCCCTGCACGGGGCGGAAACGGGTGATAATCCCCTCATCCTCGGCGGCGGCCTCATCGGTGCGGAAACGGCGGATTTCCTGTCAGAAAAGGGGAAAAAGGTCACGCTGCTGGAAATGCTGCCCGATATCGCCAAGGACATGGAAGGCAGAACGCGGCGCTACCTTATGCTGCGCCTCAAGGAACGTGCCGTCACCATTCTCACCGGTACGCAGGTGCTTGAAATCACCGCTGAACGTGCCGTCCGTGCGAAAGATGCAGACGGCATGGAAAGCTGGATGGGCCCCTTCTCCTCCGTGGTGGTGGCCGTGGGATACCGGGCAGAGCGCTCTCTGGCCTGCGAATTGAAGAGTGCGGGCATCCCCTTCATCTCCGTAGGCGACTGCGCGAAGGTCGGTAAAATCATGACGGCTGTGGAAAGCGGTTTCAAGGCCGCCCTCAGCCTGTAACGTCTATCAGAAATATCCCCTTGTATCCAATCGGAACAAGGAGATATTTTTAAAAAGTTAATGTCTAATTATTTATCATGTACACACCACCATGTATTTTTTTTAGACATTAATCTCTGTGTACTTTCTGGAAAAGCGCGTCTTAACTGTCAGTTTTCTGTCTGAATCCTGTGTGCCCTTCTTCAATAATTCCCCGTTGGCATACAGTTTGCATAAAAAAGAACAAATTGGACGGGGTTTCCCCGGATTATTATTTCCAAGGAAGGAGTTTGACGTGAAACTTTCTGTCAACAGGGCATGCCTCAAACCTGTCGCCTATGGGGTAGGCGTGGCGCTGGCTATTTTTCAGATACTTTTCACGGGCGGTTTCTTCATTCTCGAACCGCCGCTGCTGAGAGGCATCCATCTTTCGGCCATCATGGTACTGGTGTTTCTGCTGGTTCCCCCGCTGAAGCGCTACAAGGGCAAGGAAGAGCCCGTCGTCTTCATTGCCATCGACCTGCTTTTGTGCGCTGTGGCCATAGCCATAGGCATGTACTTCTATGTGGAGCTTGAGAATCTTCTCAACCGCATCGTCTATGTGGACGAAGTGACGAACGTGGACCTCTTCCTCGGTACGGCCTGCGTCCTTCTGGTGCTGGAAGTAACCCGACGGACCACGGGATTCCCGCTGTTCTGCGTGGCCCTTGCCTTCCTGCTCTACGGTCTGTTCGGCTCCCACCTGCCCGCCGCCATCGGCCATAACGGCATATCCTACGACCGCCTCATCGAAATGCAGTTCCTGCTTTCCGACGGCATCTACGGCACCTGCCTCGCCACCGGCGCAACCATGATTTTCGCCTTCATCATGTTCGGCGCCTTCCTTGAGCGCAGCAACATGAGCAGCGTGTTCATGGATCTTGCCTGTCTGCTCACCAAGAAGTCCCAGGGCGGTCCGGCCAAGGTGGCCATCTTCGCCTCGGCTCTTTTCGGCACCATTTCCGGTTCCTCCCCGGCCAACGTGTACAGCACCGGCATCTTCACCATTCCCCTGATGAAGAAGGTGGGCTACTCTCCCGCCTTTGCCGGCGCTGTGGAAGCCGTGGCCTCCACCGGCGGTCAGATCATGCCCCCCGTCATGGGCGCGGCGGCCTTCATCATGGCCGACCTCACCGGCCTCGGCTACCTGCCCATCGCCACCGCCGCCCTGCTGCCCGCGGTGCTCTACTACTGGGCTCTGCTTTCCATGATTCACCTTGAAGCCGTGCGCAAGAACCTCGGTTATCTGCCCGCCGAAATGGTGCCCGACTCCAAAACCGTTCTCAGGAAGCTCTACTACCTGCTGCCCATCGTCATCCTCATCGTCGCGCTGTGGATGGGCCGCAGCGTCATTTCCTCTGCCTTCTTCGCCACCGCATCCATCTTCGTCATCTCGCAGTTCAGCAAGGAAACCCGCCTCACCTTCAAGGGCGTCATGGACGCTCTGGCGCTCTCCTCCAAGAACGCCATGATGATTTCCTCCTGCTGCGCGGCCGCCGGCATCATCGTGGGCGTCATCACGCTCACCGGCGTGGGCTACAAGTTCATCAGCGTGATTACCGACCTTGCAGGCAACAACCTCTTCCTGCTCATGCTCTTCCTGGCCGTGACCTGCATCATCCTCGGCATGGGCGTGCCCATGATCAGCGCGCATCTGTTCGTGTTCTACTTCGCCATTCTCTCCGTCATCACGCCGCCCGTATGCGTCACGGCCTTCGCCGGGGCGGCCATCGCGGAGGCGCATCCCATGCGCACGGGCTTCGTCTCCTGCAAGCTGGGACTCGTGGCCTTCATCATCCCCTTCATGTTCGTCTATCAGCCCGCGCTGCTGCTCATAGGTTCCACGGCCGACGTCACCATTGCCTGCATCACCTCCATCGTCGGCGTCGTCGGACTTGCCGCCGGTCTGCAGGGATACCTGCTCACCGAAGCAAAAATCTGGGAGCGTCCGCTGCTGTTCTTCGGCGGTCTCATGATGATTTATCCCGGCACCTACAGCGACCTCATCGGTCTTGCCATGATGGCGGCCGTGGTCGTGCTGCAACTCATACGCCGCCGTTCTTCCCGACCCGTGGCGACGGCGTAAGGCATGAACATTCGCGGCGTCACGCCGCCCTTCGAAACCCTTTATCCCATGGAGAGATTCCTATGAAAAAAGCTCTCGCTTCCACCCTGGCCGCCCTCATGCTCTGCGCGGCCCCCGTGCTCGCTCCCAGCGGCGCCGAAGCCGCCGGACTTGCCATCAACGCCACGGCCGGCCCTGTGGCCGGTACCGGCTACATCGGCATGGGCGCTCTCGGCAAGGTGTACTCCTCCAACAACGAAGGCGCTTCCGTCACCATGTTGCCCGGCAGCGACGTGTCCAACCCCATCCGCCTGCAGAAGGGCGAAGTCGATGTGGCCGTGGAGACCACCTGCCTCGCCGTCTGCGCCAGAGACGGTTCCGCTCCCTTCAAGAAGCCTGTGGACAACCTGAGCGCCCTCGCCAACCTGCGCAACATCTCCCGCATGAACATCGTGGTGCGTACCGACACCGGCATCACCTCCCTTGAGCAGCTCAAGAACGAAAAGAAGTCCATCCGCCTCGCCACCGGTCCCCGCGGTTCCGCAAGTGAAGTCATGGGCCGCTGGATTCTCGAAGAATACGGCATCACCTACAAGGACATCACCTCCTGGGGCGGCAAGCTCATCTCCAACAACTTCGGCGACGTGGCCGACATGGCCAAGGACGGTCAGGTCGATATGATGTTCTGGGTCGGACCCGGCGAAGCCTGGTTCTTCACCGACCTCATCAACAACACGCCCCTGACCTGGCTGCCCGTGAACGACGAAGTCGCGGCCACCGTCAACAAGAAGTATCTGCTCACCCGTACCGAATTCAAGGCATCGGAATACAACGGCAAGATGGGTAAGGACGTGCCCGGCGTGACCACATCTCAGGAACTTCTGGTCCGCTCCGACCTCTCCGAAGACATCGCCTACCGCCTGACCAAGGCCATGTGCGAAGGCGCTGCCGAAGTCATCGCCGCCAACCCCACCTGGGGCAACTTCAA
>CASFUJ010000151.1 GCA_949297645.1 uncultured Desulfovibrionaceae bacterium | reverse complement strand
TACCTTTCGGACAACCCCGCTGTGGTGCGCGGCGTGCTGCGCGCCTTTCCCTGCGAAAAGGTGCTCGACCTTCTGCGTGAGCTGGGCCTGCCTTTCGAAGAGAGGGACTTCGGACAGATATTCGGCCTGCGCCCGGCCTCCCTCATGGCGGAACGACTGGCCGTACAGGGCGACGACGCGGGCGTGGACTTCTATCTCGGATGTACCGCGGCCAGCATAATCCCGCCCTCTTCCTCCGCCTCCCCCGCTTTCGGCAAAAAACGCGGAGGCGAAGACTTTTCCCTTCTCGCCGGGAAGGAAAGACTCTCGGCCGGAAATCTTGTCATTGCTTCCGGCTCTCCGGCCTTTCCGGCCGTCGGAACAAGCGACGCCATGGCGAAACTGGCCGCCGCATGGGGGCACAGGGTGGAACCCTTCCGTCCCGTGCTGACGCCTCTCGTCATGTCTGCCGGCTGGGCGCTGGCCGGTCTTGAAGGCATAAGCCTCAACGTACGGGCGGGACTCCGGCACGGAGGAGAACTCTTCTGGCCCGACCCGGAAGGCATACGTCCCCTGCTCTTCACCCATCGCGGGGTGAGCGGCCCGGCCGTTCTCGTCCTTTCCTGCTGGTGGAAGCCCGGCGATGAACTTGTCCTCGATTTTCTGCCGGAACTGCCCGTTGTCGAGCTTCTTGATGAAAAGGAGCACGGCAGACTTCTGGTTCGCAACCTGCTCTCCCGCTTCATGCCCGCGCGTCTGGCCGATGCGCTCTGTCCCGAGGACCTCGCCCGGCGCAAATGTGCGGAACTCGGGAAAAAGGACAGGCAGCGTCTTGCCGACGCCGTACACCGCTTCTCCTGCCGCCCTGCCGGTACCGAGGGCATGAAGAAGGCCGAGGCCGCCGCCGGGGGCGTCTGCCTCTCCTCCCTTTCCCGCTCGCTGGAAAGCCTCACGGTTCCCGGACTCTTCTTCTGCGGCGAGGTGACAAACGTCACGGGTCTGCTCGGCGGCTACAACATACACTGGGCCCTTGCCGGCGGCGCGCTCGTCTCCTCCGAACTGACAAAACGCCTGACAAAACGGCCCGCCCGGCCCTAGGCGCCGAAAAAAAACTGTCCCAATTCTCTCTGTATTTACAAGCTGATGTAAAAATTCTACACTGCCTGCAATGCGGGATTCACCCTTCCGTAACGGATTGTAACGCTCGTTGACAGTATCCTTTTTCTTACACTAGAAACAATAAGCAGGCAGTCGGTTCTTATGTATCACAGCGTAACCGATGCCTGAACACCGGATGTTTCTGCTTACGCAGCATCGTGCCCGGGCGGTCTGCCCCGGAAATGCCGCTTTCCCTCCCCCGGAAATGCCGCTTTCCCTCCCCCGGGAAAGCGGCTTTTTCTGTTTTGTCTCCGCTTTTCCCGCCTGTACCTCTGCCCGTCGGTCCGGTGTCCCGCAGGGACTGAAATCAAAAAGGAAAACAGATGAAAATCACTGTGATTGGTTCGGGTTATGTAGGACTGGTGACGGCTGCATGCTTCTCCGAAGTCGGGCTCGACGTCTGGTGCATGGATATGGACGGGGAGAAGATAGAAGCGCTCAATGCCGGTCGATGCCCCATCTACGAGCCGTCGCTGCCCGAACTGCTCAAGCGCAACGCCGCGGCGGGCAGGCTTCATTTCACCACAGAGCTCGAGGTCTGCCTTGCCGACGCCGACGTGGCCTTCATCGCCGTAGGCACGCCCGAAGGCGAGGACGGCAGCGCCGACGTGAGCTATGTATGCAACGCCGCCCGTTCCATAGGCCGCCTCATGCAAGGCGACCTTGTCGTGGTGGTCAAATCTACGGTACCTGTGGGCACCTGCGGCAGGGTGGAGGCCATACTCCGCGAAGAGCTCTCCGCACGCAACGCAGCCTTCACCTTCGACGTGGTGTCGAACCCCGAATTTCTCAAGGAAGGCCATGCCGTAAATGACTTCATGATGCCCGACCGCGTGATTATCGGCGTGGAAAACAAGCGCGCCCGAGCCGTCATGAGCGAACTCTACCGCCCCTTCATGATGACGGGCGACCGCATGCTGTTCATGGACCGCTCCTCTTCCGAGCTCACCAAATACACGGCCAACGCCATGCTCGCCACACGCATTTCCTTCATGAACGACATCGCCAACCTGTGCGAACGCGTGGGCGCAAAGGTGGACATGGTGCGCAAGGGCATAGGTATGGACCAGCGCATCGGTCCGAAATTCCTGTACGCCGGCTGCGGCTACGGCGGCTCCTGCTTTCCCAAGGACGTAAAGGCGCTCATCGCCACAGCCGCACAGTACGGCTATGACATGCAGGTGCTTCAGGCCGTGGAAAACGTAAACGCAAGGCAGAAGACCGTACTTTTCGAAAAGATTTCCCGTCACTTCGAAGGCCGTCTGAAAGGGCGCACCATCGCCGTATGGGGCCTTGCCTTCAAACCCGGCACGGACGACATGCGCGAAGCCCCATCCCTGGTCCTCATCTCCGCCCTGCTCGAAGCAGGCTGCACCGTGCGCGTGTTCGACCCCGTGGCCATGAACCGGGGGCGCACCCTGCTCGGCGACTCGGTATGCTTCGCTCCGAACATGTATGCCGCGGCAGAGGGCGCCGATGCGCTGGCCGTGGTCACGGAATGGAAGGAATTCCGTCTTCCCGACTGGAAAAAGCTGCGCGCGAGCATGAAGCATCCCGTTCTGTTCGACGGACGCAACGTGTACCTCGAAGAAACGCTGCATGAGGCCGGATTCACCGGTTACAGAATAGGATAAGCGCCCGGATTCGGGCAACGCACGCCTCCGGCTCCCGCGAAGGGAACCTTCTCACTGAAAAGGATCGTCTATGAACATACTCATCACCGGCGCCGCCGGTTTCATCGGCAGCTTTCTTTCCCGAAAGCTGCTGGAGCTCGGACATGCCGTCACGGGTATCGACGAGCTCAACGACTACTATTCCCCGAAACTCAAGCTGGCCCGGCTGGCCATGGTCGGCATACGGGAAAAAGCGCCGGAGTACGGAATCACGCTTGAAGGTGCCCCGAATTTCCGCTTCGTGAAAATGCACCTTGAGGACCGCGAAGGTCTGGAAAAACTCTTTTCCGAAGGCTCCTTCGACATAGCCGTCAATCTCGCCGGTCAGGCCGGCGTGCGTTACTCTCTGAAAAATCCGTTCTCCTACGTGCAGAGCAACGTGCTCGGATTCGTCAACCTGCTGGAATGCTGCCGCACCCATCCGGTGCGGCATCTTCTTTACGCCTCTTCGAGCTCCGTCTATGGCGGCAACGAAAAAACGCCCTTCCATGAAGACGACCCGGTGAACACACCGGTCTCCCTCTACGCGGCCACAAAGCGCTGCGACGAGCTCATGGCCCACGTCTATGCGCACCTTTACCGCATTCCTTCCACGGGCATGCGCTTCTTCACGGTGTACGGTCCCTGGGGCAGACCCGACATGGCTCCCGTGCTTTTCGCAAAAGCCATTCTGGCCGGAGAGCCCATCAACGTCTTCAACAACGGCAATCTCTCCCGGGACTTCACCTATATAGACGACATCATCGAATCGGTGGTCCGCCTCATCGACCATGCGCCGGAAGGCGCCGTGCCCACCGACATCTGCAATGTGGGCTGCGGCCATCCCATGGCGCTCATGGACTTCATCCATACGCTGGAAGAGGCTCTCGGCAAAAAGGCCGACATGCATATGCTGCCCATGCAGAAAGGCGACGTCTATCAGACCTTCGCCGACACCACGAAACTGCAGAAGCTCACGAGCTTCTGCCCCGTCACGCCGCTCTTTGAAGGCATACGCCGCTTTGCAGAGTGGTATCTGTCCGACGAAAATCCCATCCGGGAAGACTGACGGCCCAGCCTCGAACCTTTCACACGGCGCATGCGCCGGAGAAAACATCATGACGACTCAGCAGAACCGGACCGCCTCCTACGCTCTGACTATTCTCGTTCCCGTCTATAACGAGGAAGACAACATGCAGGCCCTTTCCGAACGCCTCGCCGCCTATCTGCCCAAGGCGAAACTCTCTTCCTGCGTGTTGTTCATCAACGACGGCTCATCCGACAGAAGCGGCGAACGCATACGCGCCGCCTGCGCAGAACACGACGACTTCTTCTTCATCGAGCTTTCCTGCAATACCGGCCTGAGCAGCGCGCTCAAGGCCGGCATGGATTACGTCTGCTCCCCCTACCTCGCCTACATCGATGCCGACCTGCAGACCGCGCCCGAAGAACTCGACCTGCTCATTCCCCATCTTGAAGAGTATGAGCTCGTCACCGGCGTGCGGGCCAACCGCAAGGATACGGGATTCAAGAAAATCCAGTCGCGCATCGCCAACGGCTTCCGCCGCATGATGATAAAGGACGGAGCCCGCGACACCGGCTGCCCTCTCAAGGTCATGCGCACGGACATGGCCCGTTCCCTGCCCTTCTTCAAGGGCATGCACCGCTTTTTCCCCGCCCTCGTCCAGCTCGAGGGAGGCAAAGTGAAACAGGTGAACGTGTCGCATTTTCCGCGCGTGGCCGGGGTTTCCAAGTTCAATCTGTGGAACCGCCTGCTCTCTCCCTTCCTGGACTGCCTCGTCGTGCGCTGGATGCAGAAAAGGCATATCGCCTATAAGGTTTCGGCCGACAGCTTCCGGCATGAATAACCCGCCGCGCAGGCAGACCGGCCTTCCGATACCTGCGCCGTCTTTTCCGCCTGTCCGCACGGGCGTACTTTCGTTTCTGGACGTACTGCGCCGGAAAGAACGCCATAAGGAAAAAACATGAAGGAATATCTGCTCGTCACCGGCGTAGGCATGCTGGCGCAGGGCTTCTTTTCCCTGCGCATGCTCCATCAGTGGATAAAGACGGAGCGGGCGAAAAAAATCATTTCTCCTTCTCTGTTCTGGGTCTTCAGCATCTGCGGCTCCTACCTTCTCATGCTGTACGGATGATGTGATCTTGT
>CASFUJ010000150.1 GCA_949297645.1 uncultured Desulfovibrionaceae bacterium | reverse complement strand
GGTTTCCTGTCCGCCGAGACTCTGCCACCATTCGCGTATGGCCTGCGTTTCATACTGGTTCACGCGGCAGCCGTAGGTTACAGCATAAAAGGTAAATGTCTTTTCCATGCCTACCGCCCGCCGAGAATGGTGTAGCCGCGCATGCGCTCGATGAGCAGCCCCTTTGCATCGACATCCCTGCGCTCGCTGCCGGGAGCCACGCTCGTCACCACGGCTCTGCCGAGAATGACTCGCCCCTCGCGCCCGTCGCGGAGTCTGCTGCGTATCCCCCAGATGTCATGGAAGAATACAGGCTCGCCCTCAAACTGCCCCACATAGAGGCCGATATGGCCGGGCAGCCAGAGCAGCGTGCGGAAAGGCTCCGCCCCGCGGGTGATGGCCTCGATTCTGGCCTTGACGGACATGTCCTGAAGGCTGTGGAACTCTCCGGCTTTGGCCTGCGCCGCCGAATTGCGAGGCAGCCAGATACCGAAGGGCGCGAAGAGGTCGCGCATCATGGCCGAGCAGTCCCTGTTGCCGTACATACCGCCCCAGCCGTAATTTTCGCCCATCATGCGGTCGCCGACGGCGGCCACGGCCTGCGCGGTAAGAGGCTGCGGCATGGTCAGCACCTCGCCGGACTCCACCGGAGCATGAGCAATAATCGCGCGCCCGTCCGCCCCGCGCACGGGAACCAGCACGGAGCCGCCGCTCATGGGCAGGACCGCGCCGATGTTCGCGAGCGCCAGAAACGTCCCCGAAGAGCGCAGGGAAACGCCTTCCCGTACCACGCAGCCCAAAGGAGCGCTCTTCCATATCTGTTCAAAGGCCTCGTCCACAAAGGCCACGCTTCCGGCCTCCACCCAGCCCCAGGCCATGGGAGCGCGCACCAGAAGCCACGCTCCGTCACGACTGGCATGGTACACCATGAGCGGCATCCCCACATGCACGGAGCTCTGCTGAAAATCATCAAAGGGCCAGCCCTGCCCCGCTCCCTCCACGCGGGCAAAACGCGGCTTTACCGTAGGAGCGAGACGCAAATCAGCATGGCTCGTGACGATGGCGGGCCGTCCCTGTTCGGAAACGGTGTCCAGTCCGGCGTTCCGGCGCAGGTTCTCCCACGCGGCATCGGACCACGGGCGCAGGTTCTCGGCATAACCTCGTCTGTCCGAAGCCCAGTTCAGCACGGTCTCGAACTCTCTCAGAGTATTGCGGGACATCTTGCCCGCATCCCACGGAGCAAAGAAATGTTCGTGAAACTTCCGCATATCCTCCGCCGCGGCCGCACCGGAGCGGAGCAGCGCATCGCCTCCGGCCTTTCCGGCGAACACGGCAAGATTCTGCGGAATTCTGCTCAGATCGGCCACTTCCCCTGCCGCGTTCTGCATTTCGGGCACTCTGGGCTCCGATGCGCAGCCCGCGGCGAACACCGCGCCGGCCAGCGCAAGTCCCAGAGCGGCCCCGCGCGCGCCGAAACGCACCACACGCCTTTTCATGCCCGGCAGGCCGGATTCCTTCTCTCTCATGCTCATCTTCTTTCCTTTCCTGCAGCTCGTCCGGCCGCACCCGCATCGGGCAGCATCTCGGCATGCACCGCGCCTTCGCTTCCGGCCAGCCTGTGGGCCAGCCAGGTATAGCGCTTGCGGATATGGTTGTTCTTCACGGCCATGGCCAGCGCGCGCCACTCGCCCACCAGCACCACCATTTTTCTGCCGCGCGTCACCGCGGTATAGACCAGATTGCGCTGAAGAAGCATGAAGTGCTGCATCATGAGGGGAATGACCACCACGGGATATTCGCCGCCCTGAGACTTATGGATGGATATGGCATAGGCGGGTACAAGTTCGTCCATCTCCTCCCACAGGTAGTTCACGTTGCGCTCGTCGAAGCGCACCGTCACTTCCCGTTCGTCAGTATCAAGATAGATGATGGTTCCGGTATCGCCGTTGAACACGTCCTTGTCATAGTTGTTGCGTATCTGCATCACCCTGTCGTTCAGCCGGAACTGCCTCTCTCCACGCACCAGACACGAAGGCTGCGGATTCACGGCGTCCTGAAGACGACGGTTCAGGCTGTTCACGCCCACGGCTCCGCGCAGCATGGGGGAGAGGACCTGAATGTCCTCGGAGCGGAACCCGAACTTGCGGGGAATACGGTCGCGCACAAGGTCCACCACCAGGTCGGCCGCGGCCTCGGGGTCTTCCTGCCGGAAGAAATAGAAATCCGTTTTCTGTCCGCCGCTCTGGCGCAGTTCCGGCAGCGTGCCCTTGTTGATGAGGTGAGCGTTGCAGATGATATCGCTCTGCGCCGCCTGACGGAACACTTCCAGAAGCTCCACCACGGGCACCACGCCGGAGGCGATGACATCGCGCAGGACGTTGCCCGGCCCCACGGAAGGAAGCTGATTCACATCCCCCACGAGAATGAAGGTGGCGCCCACGGGCGCGGCCTTCACCAGATGATACATGAGCATGGTGTCCATCATGGAGGCTTCGTCCACCACGAGAAGGCCGCAGGCGAGGGGATTGTTCTCGTTGCGGTTGAACCCGTCCTCGGCGGGACTGTATTCCAGCAGACGGTGTATGGTCTTCGCTTCCATGCCGCTCGCTTCCGACATGCGCTTGGCGGCGCGGCCCGTGGGCGCGGCCAGAAGTATGCGGGCCTTCGCGTCCTGAAACACCCGGATGATGGCGTTGAGTATGGTCGTCTTGCCGGTGCCCGGTCCGCCGGTAAGAACCATGACCTTGGATGTGGCCGCCGTATAGACGGCCTGCTTCTGCTCCTCGGCCAGCGTCATGGGCATGCTCTCAATCACCCGCTTCACCACCTTCTTCGGCTCGGAAAGACGCACGGACTTGGGAGAATGCAGCAGTCTCTGCATATAGAAGGCTATCTTGGACTCATAGATATGGTTGCGCGTCAGATACACGCCGTCATGGTCGCCGAGGTCCTCCACCACCACGCGCTCTTCCCGCTCAAGGTCGTCTATGGCCGCATCCGCAAGGTCCGCGGGAATGGAGAGCTTCTGCGAGGACTCCTCCACAAGCAGGTTGCGAGGATAGTAGATATGTCCGTCTTCAGTAAGACGCATGAGCATGTAAAGCACGCCCGCCTCGGCTCTCAGGGGACTTGCCTCGTCAAAGCCCAGCTTGCGGGCAAGAGCGTCAGCCGTAGTGAAGCCGATGCCGTGAATATCCATGGCCAGACGGTAGGGATTCTCACGCACCACGGCGAGGGACTGAGCGCCGTACTGGCGGTAGATGCGTACCGACAGGCCGGCGGTCACGCCGTGCGGCTGAAGAAATATCATGAGCTCCCGTATGCCCTGATGCTCCGCCCAGGAAGCCTTCATGGCCTCCAGTCTTTTCTTCCCGAAACGCGGAAGCTCCAGCATGCGGTCAGGGTCGTTGTCCATCACGTCCAGCGTAGAAGCGCCGAAGTGAGCCACTATGCGGTCGGCCCACTTGGGCCCTATACCCTTGATGCAGCCCGAAGCCAGAAAGAGCCGTATGCCCTCCTCCGTGGCGGGCAGCTCCTCCTCCCACGACGTCATCTGAATCTGCCGACCGAATTTCGGGTGACTTATCCACCGCCCCTTCACCCGAAGGCGCACGCCTATCTGCGGGGAGGACATGTTGCCCACCACGGCCACAGGGTCTTCCCTGCCTTCCATGCGCAGCCGGAAAACGGTCCAACCGTTTTCCTCGTTGTGGTACACCACGCGCTCCAGCGTGCCGGAAAATTCCTCCGGTCTGTCGGGCCCGTCCTGGGCCAGCAAATCCATCTGTTCCATTATATTCGCCACGGGCCGCTGTCACGGAAAAAGAAAAGCCGGGCAGCCCTCATGCCGGCCTCTTTACAACTCCCCTGATGTCCTACTATAAACGGGAAATATCATCAAGGCAGGCTCGTTTCCCGGCGTCATGCCGGCGCCGGAAGACATCGTCCAAAGTCCGCCTTTTTCCGTATGCCGCGCATACGCCCGGCATGCTTGTAATCCTCAGCAGTTCAGACTGCTTTGAGGCGTCCCGGAAGCGTCATGCCGGCGCCGAAGGGAAACGCGCGAAGCCGTCGGGCTTTGGTACTGTGAGGACAGTATGCCCGAATTTTCGAGGATAGACCGTCTGCCTCCCTATGCCTTCGCCGTGGTGGGCAACATTAAAAAAGAGCTTCGCCAGCAGAACATCGACATCGTCGATCTGTCCATGGGCAATCCCGACCTGCCCACGCCGAAGTTTATCGTGGACAAGCTGTGCGAGGCGGCGCGCAAGCCCGTGAATCACCGCTATTCCGTCTCCCGCGGAATTCCGAACCTGCGCAAGGCCATCTGCGACCTGTACGCGCGCCGTTACGACGTGCATCTCGACCCGGAAACGCAGGCCATCGCCACCATCGGCTCCAAGGAAGGTCTTGCCCACCTGTGTCTTGCCATGCTGAACCCCGGCGACGTGGTGTTTGCGCCCGACCCCACCTATCCCATCCACGTCTATGCCCCCGTCATCTGCGGGGCGGACGTGCGCCGCATTCCCGTGGCGGAAGACCGCGACTTCTTCGAAGACCTGCTCACCGCCACGAAGCAGACCTGGCCGAAACCCAAACTGCTCATCATCAGCTATCCGCAGAACCCCACCACGCAGGTGGTGGACCTCGCCTTCTTCGAGCGTATCGTGGAATTTGCCAAAGAGCACAAGATGTGGGTCATACACGACATGGCCTACGCCGACCTGTGCTTCGACGGCTACAAGGCCCCGAGCTTTCTTCAGGCCAAAGGGGCCGAGGACGTGGGTGTGGAATTCTACTCCATGACCAAGGGCTATTCCATGGCCGGATGGCGCATGGGCTTCTGTCTCGGCAACCGCGACCTCGTGCATATTCTCACCCGTCTGAAAAGCTATCTCGACTACGGTATTTTCCAGCCCATACAGATTGCAGCCACCGTAGGGCTCAACGCCCCGCGTGACGCCGTGGAAAAAATCTGCG
>CASFUJ010000149.1 GCA_949297645.1 uncultured Desulfovibrionaceae bacterium | reverse complement strand
CTGACAGGTGTCGGTGGTGATTACTGGTCCAGCGAATACACGGGGAACGCCGCCGGAACCTCAAGTTCCAGATGTCCCCCGGACAGATTGTCCGAAGGTTCGCGCCCCTTGACGAGCAGGACCATGCGCAGCTGCCCGTTTTCCGCTTCCATGGTACCGTCCAGACGCCGGGGCAGGGCGTTGTCGTCATAGTCCATGTCCAGCGTCCAGCGTCCGTCGGCGCTCCAGCGCACGGGCAGCGCTTCGGCGTTCAGCTCAAGCTCGTACCGGAGGCCGTCCCTGCGGTAGCTGTACACGATGTTGCCGTCGCTTCCGCTGAGGTATCGCTCCGGCGAAGGCGAGTCAAGAGCGGCAAGGTAGCGTCCGGCCAGAAAGTCGTTCAGGCATCTCATGCGCAGAGGCAGGGGCAGTCCCAGCAGACGGCGGAGATTGTCCGTGCTTTCCATGCCCACATAGGCCTTTTCATCACGCGGAAGCACGAGAAGCATGCGTCCGTTTTCAAAAAGCGCCTTGGCCACGTTGGCGCCCACGCCGGCGTTGACTTCAAGACGTATGATCCTCTCGTCGTCCGGCATGCCGCTTTCCGCCGTTTCCAGACCGGCGGGTTCATGCTCTTCTTCCGAAAGGGCCGGATCGACAGGTCGTCCGGACCAGAGAACGTAGGTCACGCGCCGCGTATTGTCCGCAGGACCGAAACGCAGACTGCCCGAGAGCACGTCGTACGTCGCCGGTCTGCCGGAGCGCTCCACAAAGGTCTGCCAGCGCGAGGCGGCCTCGCCTTCCGGGACGGAGATCTGTCCTCTGGACGCGCAGCCTGCGAGCAGGGCCAGCATGGCCAGTCCTGCGAAAAAAAGAAGCCGTTCAGTTTTCATCATAGTTTTTCCAGTTTCAGTCTTACCCTGGCGGCGTCTTCCTCGTAGCCCATGTTGCTGAAGAGGTCCATGGCGTTCTTCCAGCCCTGCCTTGCGGAAGCCACGTCGCCGCGGGCCGCGGCGATGTCGCCGTAATGCTCAAGCATGGCCGGGTCATGGGGATTGTTTTTGTCGGAAGCGTCCAGAGCCCTGTTTATTTCTTCCCACGCCGCGTCGAGTTCGCCGCGCCGGAAGTGCACCCAGGCCAGCGAATCGAGAATGAAGTCCGCGTCGGGCGCCAGTTCCACCGCGCGCCGGATAAGCGCGTAGGCTCTGTCCAGCTCACGGTTTTCATCGGCCAGATTGTAGCCCACATAGTTGAGGGCCAGCGCGTTGTCGGGAAATTTCACGATGAACGCTTCCATGAGCTTCATGGCCTCGGCCCTGTTTCCCCGCATCTCCTCCAGATAGGCATGCTGGAAGGCCGCATGCTCGTTGTCCGGCTGAAGGCGCAGGGCTTCATCTATGGCCTTCCCGGCGGCCTTGAAATCCTTGCGCGCGCCGTACAGTTCCGCGGTGAGCAGCAGAGGTTCCACGTCGGAGGGATGGAGCAGGCGCATCTCCGTCAGCGTGTCGAGTGCTTCGGAAAAACGTTTTTTCTCGTAGAGTATGCGCACCTTCATGCGCAGGGCCTTGTCGTATTCCGGAGAGCGGGAGGAAACGTTGTCGAGGAGGGAGAGGGCGCGCGCCTCGTCGGTGTTGCTTTCATAAAGCAGCGCCGCATGATAGAAGTAAAGCCCGTCGGGCATGTCCTTCTGCTGCTCAAGACGCTCAAAGAAGCGGTCCGCCTGGTCGAGTTTCTTTTCGTCCACCAGAATGGCCGCCGCTGCCACGGCGAACTGGACGGGATCCTGGGATTCGGCCACCGTGGAGATGACGGACTCTGTCCTGCCGTCCTGCAGCAGCAGACGGATGAGGAAAAGCCGTGCACTGCGGTTTTCCGGGTCGTTTTCAAGCAGTTTTCTGTAGATGGTTCCGGCTTTTGCCCTGTTGCCGAGCTCTTCCAGCGTGAGGGCCAGAAGCTGCCAGGCTTCGGAATATTCCGGGTCCTCCTTCACGGCGATCTCGAGCTGCTTCTGCGCTTCCGTGAAGCGCCCGGAAACGTTCAGCGCCTGGGCATAGGCAAAACGTATCTGCGGATTGAGCTGCTTTTCGGGAATACGCCTGAAGACCGTCATGGCTTCGTCGTTCTGACCGCTGCGCAGCAGGGCGAGGGCCAGTTCCGCCTGGGCCTGTCCGTCCTTCGGATGCTTTTCGGCGAAATCGCGCAGCAGGGTGATGGCCTTGTCCCTTTCATTTTGCTGGATGAGCAGATCGGCCCTGAGGGAAACGAGGGCGAGGTCGTCCGGCATTTTTTCCGAGGCTTTCAGAATGAGAGGCATGGCATCCGCTTCATGCTCATGGGCGAGAAGCCAGATGGCCGCATCGACGAGGGGGGCGGAAGAGGGCAGTGGGCCGGTGCTGAAGCGCATCAGTCTGTCCGCCGCGTCCAGCAGAGCGTCGCGGTCGTTGGTGGCGAGGGCGCGGTCAAGCTTGAGCTGAGCGAAGATGAGTTCGGCCCGCGGTGATGGCTCCTGCGGCTGCATCTGAACCGGAGTGAAGAACCGGGCCTGCCGTGACGGCTCATTGCCCTGCTGCCCTGTGGCCGTGCATCCTGCGGGCAAGAGCATGAGGGCGAGCGTGGAAACGAGCATCAGGCGTCTGGCGTGCAGGGGAATGGCAAAAGGACGGCGGACACGGAGCAATGGCGTGGAATGTCTGGACATGGATGTTCCTGTGCGGCGGAAGATTACGGCTGTATCCATTCTTCCGAGAAGTCTTTGATCTCGCGTCCGAGATGTTCTTTCAGTTTTTCCAGCAGGCGGGCTTCCAGCTGGCGTATGCGTTCACGCGTGACGTTGTACCTTTCGCCGATTTCCCTGAGAGTGGCCGGTTCGTCGGTGAGAAGTCTGTGCTCCAGAATATAGACTTCCTTTTCCGAAAGGGAAGGAAGCAGTTCCTGTATGCTGTCGCGCACAAGGCGGGACATTTCGGAGTCGGCGATGCCTTCCTCCACGCCGGGCCCGAGAGCAGGCAGAAAATCCATGCGCGAGGCGCTGCCGTTCTCGTCGCTGACGGGAAGGTCCAGGGACACGTCGCCCGCATCGAGGCGCTGCTGCATTTCCACCACCTGGTCCTGCGTGACGCCGAGCCGCTGGGAAAGCAGATTGGCGTCCGGGTCGAAGCCCTGAAGGATGAGCTTCTGACGCTCCCTGTTCAGGTTGTAGAAGAGCTTGCGCTGGGCCTGCGTCGTTCCGATCTTCACCATGCGCCAGTTGTCCATGATGAACTTGAGAATGTAGGCCTTTATCCAGAACGAGGCGTAGTAGGAAAACTTTATGCCCTTGTCCGGGTCGAACTTGTTGACGGCGCGCAGAAGACCCACGTTGCCTTCCTGGATGAGGTCGAGCACGTTCTGCATCCAGCGGCGCTGAAAGTCCATGGCGATGCGCACCACAAGACGCAGATGGGAGGATATGATGCGGAAGGCCGCCTCGGTGTCGCCGTGGTCGCGTACGCGGCGGGCGAGTTCCGTCTCCTCTTCCGGCTCCAGCAGCGGGAATCTGCTCACCTCGCGCAGGTAGCTCTGGAGATTGTCGCGGACGGCGATGCTGGGCAGCCTGTCTTCCGCAATGGCGGGCAGATTGCTGCCGAGGTCGATGACGGGACCTCCTTCATCGAAGTCCTCGAAGGAACCGGCAAAGGAGTCTTCGTCGGGAACAAGCTCTCCTTCCTGCGCATGCTCAAGCTCGGCTTCCATGAGTTCCGGGCTGTCTTCTTCGGCGAGGGCGGAGTCCCCCGTCATATCGGAGTGTTCCCTGTCCAGTCCGTCACGGGAACGTTCCTCCTGCGAGGCCTCCCGTTTCCCTGACGTTTTTTCCGCACGGCCTTTCGTTTTTTTCGAAGAGGCGGATGCGGCAGAAGAGACGTCGGAAGCGGAACTTTCCGTGATAATCAAAAGGTTGCCGAATGCGTTATGGACAGCAACGATTTGGAAAGAGAAAGGGGCATAACCATTTTATCTAAATGTACTTCGGTAAATTGGCACGGTACTCATATAAACATTGTAGATACCCCCGGCCACGCTGATTTTGGCGGAGAGGTAGAACGCATTTTATCTATGGTAGACGGAGTCGTTTTATTGGTAGATGCTTCCGAAGGGCCGATGCCGCAAACCAAGTTTGTATTGGGCAAGGCTTTAAAAATCGGATTAAAGCCGATTGTTGTAATAAACAAGGCGGATAAACCTGATGCTCGCCCCGATGAGGTTTTAAATGAGATTTTTGACTTATTTGTAAGTTTAAATGCCAATGACGAACAACTTGATTTTCCGGTTTTGTATGCTTCCGGTCGTAATGGATGGGCGGTAAAAGATTTAAACGATGAGCATAAAGATTTAACACCGCTGTTTGAGTTAATTTTATCTTATGTGAGTGAACCAAAATGTGACAAGGACAAACCTTTTTCCATGTTGGTAACCACTTTGGAAGCCGATAAATTTTTAGGCCGTTTGCTGACGGGAAAAATTCAATCTGGAACTTTAAAATTAAATGATGCGGTAAAAGTTATCAATGCCCACGGTGAGGTAGAAAGAACGCGAATTACCAAAATTTTGGCGTATCGCGGCTTGGAACGCACGGCATTAACCGAAGCTCATGCCGGAGATATTGTGGCGGTAGCCGGAGTTGTAAAGGGTACGGTTGCCGATACCATCTGTGATTACAGCGTCAATGAGTACATTCATGCTCAACCGATAGATCCTCCGACATTGGCCATGACCTTTTCGGTAAATGATTCGCCCTTAGCCGGACGCGAAGGAGATAAAGTAACATCCCGTATGATTTGGGACAGATTATGTAAAGAAGCCGAAGGCAACATAGCCTTAAAGATATCGCGTACGGATACAACAGATTCTTTTGAAGTTGCCGGACGCGGTGAATTACAACTCGGTGTATTGATTGAAACAATGCGTCGTGAGGGCTTTGAGTTATCAATTTCTCGTCCTCGTG
>CASFUJ010000148.1 GCA_949297645.1 uncultured Desulfovibrionaceae bacterium | reverse complement strand
GGAATGCGGCTACTGGCCGCTGTACCGTCATCATCCAGAGAAGGGCTTTACGCCGGACAGCCGCGCTCCGAAGACAACCTGGAGAGACTTTCCCGACGGAGAAAACCGCTATGCCGCGCTGAGACGCGCCTTCCCCGAGGATGCGGAAAAACTTGCGGAGGAAGGCGGACGCGCCGCCATGGAACGCTACCGCCGTTACGCCGCGCTGGCGGCGCACGAGGCGGAAAAGCGCGGCCGCTGAGAAAATTTTTCTCTACGGCAAAAAAAGACTTGCCAAGGCAGGGCAAATCGTCTATTCACATTCCTACGCCGAAGTGGTGAAATTGGTAGACACGCTAGGTTCAGGGTCTAGTTCCCGTTCGGGAGTAAGAGTTCGAGTCTCTTCTTCGGCACCAGTAAGTCTATAAAAGCCCGGGAGATGTTCTTCCGGGCTTTTTCTTTTCCCGCACGGCAAAACCCGCCCCCCTCCCGGCCCGTGCGGCATTGAAATCCGCAGGGGGCCGTGCTACGCTGAACGACAGAGCGCGCGCCCTGCGGGCGGCACTGAACGGAGGAAAAGGAAGACGCTTCACCCCTATGGTAAAAACCTGGAAACTCTCCATCCCTGAGCTCACCGGCAGAGAAAGACGCCGGGCCTATGTGTATCTGCCCACCATGTACAAGGCGCAGCCCCGTCGCCGCTTTCCCGTTCTGTACATGTTCGACGGACACAACGTGTTCTTCGACTCCCACGCCACCCACGGCAAAAGCTGGGCTCTTTCCGAATACCTTGATTTCTTTGATGTTCCCATCATCGTGGCCGCGGTGGAATGCAATCATCACCCCGATTTCGGCCGTCTCTCCGAATATTCCCCCTTTGATTTCTCCGAGCCGGAAACCGGCCCCATCACCGGACGCGGCAGACTGACCATGGAGTGGTTCATCCACACCTTCAAGCCGCTCATCGACAGGCGCTACCGCACCATTCCCTGGCGCGAACAGACGTTCATCGCGGGCAGTTCCATGGGCGGTCTCATGAGTCTTTACGCCGTGACGCAGTACAATGAAATCTTCTCCCGCGCCGCAGCCCTGTCCCCGCATATCTGGGCGGACAAAAAAAAGCTGCTGCAGCTCATCCGCACGGCCCCTCTCTCTCCGGACACCGTCGTATATATGGACTGGGGTTCGGAGGAATTCGGCGGCGACAGGAACATGACGAAAGACCTGCGCCATGTGGCCGACGCCCTTTTCGACCGCGGCGTCCATCTCACCGCGCGCGTCGTTCCCTGGGGCGAGCATACCGAAGCGAGCTGGGAGAAACAGACGCCCTTTTTCATGGATACCCTGATGTACGGCCTGGACGGCTGATACCGCAATACGGAGGAGACATATGCAGACAAGGTATTTCAAGGAATACAGCCCTTCCCTCGGCCGCGACATGGAATGCAAGGTGTACGGACATGCCGGCAGGCCCCTGCTCTTCGTGCCCTGTCAGGACGGACGATTCTTTTCCTTTGAGGATTTCCACATGTCCGACACCATGGCTCCCTGGATAGAGAGCGGCAAAATCATGGTCGTCGCCATAGACACCATCGACCAGGAAACCTGGTCCAACAGGGGCGGAGACGCATGGTGGCGCATCCGTCGTCATGAATCATGGATGGACTACATCTTCAACGAAGTGGTGCCTTTCACCCAGCACATGGCCCGCACGGCCAACGGCTGGGAAGGCAATCCCGGCCTCATCGCCTTCGGCTGCAGCCTCGGCGCGCTGCACGCGGCGAACCTGTACCTGCGCAGGCCCGACCTCTTCAACGGCCTCATGGCCCTCTCCGGCATCTATACGTCCAGTTACGGCTTCGGCGACTACACGGACGAAGTGACCTACCGCAACTCCCCGGTGGACTACATGGCGAACATGCCCTCCGACCACCCCTACATCCCTCTGTACAACAGCCAGCGCGCCGTCATCTGCGTCGGTCAGGGGGCGTGGGAGATGCCCGACACCACCAGACGCCTGAAGGACATCTTCGAAATCAAGGGGATACATCTCTGGGTGGATCTGTGGGGACACGACGTGAACCATGACTGGCCCTGGTGGTACCGGCAGGTGGAATACTTCATGCCGTGGCTGCTCGGCGAATGATTCTTTGTGCCCATACTTTCCCTACGCAAAAAACGCAAGGAAAAAAGCACGAACGGTACGCACCGGGCACGAAGAGAGATACCTTCCGTACCGGCGGCGTACCTTTGAAAATGCCATGACTTCAAGCGTCATCCGCCCTGAAGGGCCGCACAGGTCGGCCGCACATGCCCGTTTCGGCAGGTGATGGTCTTCCCCGCAGGACGGCGCGGAACATAAGGAGAAGGCCCATGAAAAACTTCATCTTCATCTCGCCGAACTTTCCCACCAACTACTGGAAGTTCTGCCATCACCTGAAGGCCAACGGACTCAACGTCCTCGGCATCGGCGACCAGCCCTACAACGAGCTTCTGCCCGAGCTCAGAAGCAGCCTGAATGAATACTACAAGGTCGGCAGCCTCGAAAACTACGACGAGGTCTATCGCGCCGTGGGCTACTTCATTCACCGCTACGGCCGCATTGACTGGCTGGAGTCCAACAACGAATACTGGCTGGAGCGCGACGCCGCCCTGCGCACGGACTTCCACATTACAAGCGGCTTCCAGCTCGAGGACATGCCCCGTATCCGCTATAAGTCCGGGATGAAGGAATATTACCGGCGGGCCGGCATAGCCACCGCGCCCTACCACCTGGTGGACGACCGGAAAGGTTGCATGGACTTCATCTCCTCCGTGGGCTGGCCCGTCATCGTCAAGCCCGACAACGGCGTGGGCGCCTCGGATACGCGGAAGCTCGCCTGTGAAGCGGACCTCGACGAGTTTCTCGCCCGCAAGACTCCCGGCGTGCAGTATATCATGGAAGAGTTCATCCATGCCGAAATCAACTCCTACGACGCCATTTTCAATTCCAAGGGCGAACCTGTGTTCGAGACCGGCAACATCACGCCCATGTCGCTCATGGACGTGGTGAACGATGCGGACAACTCCATCTACTATCTGCTCAAGGAACTGCCCGAGGATACCCGCGCCGCCGGTCGCGCCACGGCGAAAAGCTTCGGCGTGAAGAGCCGTTTCGTCCACTTCGAGTTCTTCCGTCTCACGCAGGATCAGGAAGGCATGGGCAGGAAGGGCGACGTCGTGGCGCTGGAAGTGAACATGCGTCCCTGCGGCGGTTACAGCCCCGACATGATGAACTTCGCCTGCAGTACCGACGTGTATAAAATCTGGGCCGACATGATCGCCTTCGACCGCTCCACGCAGCCCGAGGGCGAACACTTCTACTGCGCCTTCGCCGGTCGGCGCGACGGCAAGAAGTTCCGGCTCTCTCACGAGCAGATCATGGAAAAGTACGCGTCCCACATGAAGATGGTCGGACGTATCCCCAAGGCGCTGGCCGATGCCATGGCCGACCAGATGTATATGGCCAACTTCTCCGCAAAGGAAGAGATGGAACGCTTCTACGCGGACGTTCTGGCCCCTCAGGCATAGGCCGCAGCCCCTGCGGCAGGCGGCGAAAGCATGCCGCAGGCAGGCGGAAGACGCGCGCAGGAACGACGGACGTCTTTCCCTGCGGTTCAGCCCCGGCTCCCCTGAGCTTGGGGCCGCGCTCCGGCGGTTTTTCTCCCCGTCGGGGCGCGGCAGTTTCAGGCAGAAAAAAGAGAGGATTCGCGCTGGAGGACGGAACGGAAAAAAGGCAGAACAGACAAGAGGACGGAGCACGGCGCGGACATACCGGACATTGTTTCGCCTCCCGGTGCAAAAAAACGCGGACCGTCTCCGGAGCATTGCGCATCCACAGGGGGAAGACATGAAAAACATCCTCATCATTTCCGCCAGCCCTCGCAGGGGCGGCAATTCCGACATGCTCTGCGACGCCTTCATGAAGGGCGCTCTCGAGGCGGGACACCATGTGGAAAAGGTGGCCCTGCGGGAAAAGAGCATCCATCCCTGTCTGGGCTGCGAGGCCTGCCAGAACACGCATGTCTGCGTGCAGAAGGACGACATGGCCGCCATGCTCGACGCCTTCGCCGCGGCGGATGTCATCGTCATGGCCACGCCCGTGTATTTCTATACGCTGTGCGCGCAGATGAAGACCTTCATCGACAGAACCCTTCCCATATACACGACGCTTTCCGGCAAGGAATTCTATTTCATCGCCACTGCGGCCGACGGCAACCGCGCGGCCCTCGCCCGTACCATCGAGGCCTTCCGCGGCTTTACCGATTGTCTGGAGGACGCCAGAGAACAGGGCGTGCTTCTTGCGCCCGGCGTGTGGAAGAAGGGCGATGTGGCGGGCAGCGACGCCATAGAACAGGCGCTCATCATGGGCCGCAACGCCTAGAACATCTTCGACCGCACGGCGGCGGAGGCTGTTCGCGCCTCCCCGCCGTATGGGAAACAAAAGCGGCGCGGAACATGGCGGAGTTCTGTTCTTTACCGGTGTATGCATGCGGAATGTCGAGGGAAAACAGTTCTCCTTCCGCCATACGCGGAAGACAAACACGGCGCGGAAAACGGCGGGACTCTGCCCTGTCTGCCGTACCCGGGACACAGGCGGAACCGGAAAGCGCGACGTTGCCGCCCCGCTTGTATCCCGGGCGCGGACGGACGGGTCATCGCCGGGCGAATCCGCCTCCGTCAGGAGAAGGCCCATGCCCTGCCGTCCGGGCGTTGCGCAGCGCCGTCCTGCCCGCACCGTGGAAGCGCCCCACGATGGCTGGGAAATACGTTGCAACTCGTTACAGGACGCTTTACAGGCACAGTACCGCCCGCGCGCGAGGGCGGTGTGCCGCACCAGAGGAGCGTCATGTAGCCCGGTACCGCCCCATGTGTGAGGAACAGACGCCTCCCGACCGGAGCCGGAGGAGTCCGCCCCACGGGAGCGGGGAATACGTTCCATACG
>CASFUJ010000147.1 GCA_949297645.1 uncultured Desulfovibrionaceae bacterium | reverse complement strand
GCTTCACCGTGGCGGAAAACATTGTTCTCAACCGCGAGACGCTGGTCTATAATCCCCTTGTGGAAGCCTTCGGCGACAGACTGACCACCCTCGACAGAACCTCCATGGTGAAGAGGGCGGACGAAGCCATCGCAAGGCTGAACATCGAACTCGACAGCTCCACCCCCATTTCCGAACTGCCCGTGGGCTACAAGCAGTTCACCGAAATCGCCCGTGAAATCGACAAGAAGGGCACGCGCCTTCTGGTGCTTGACGAACCCACCGCCGTGCTCACCGAAAACGAAGCCGACATTCTGCTCGACTCCATGCGCCGCCTCGCTTCGCAGGGCATTTCCATCATCTTCATCTCGCACCGCCTGCAGGAAGTCATGAGCGTGTGCGACGACATCGTCATCCTGCGCGACGGCGAAGTGGTGCTGCAGACCACGCCCGCCGAAACCAGCGTGCGCCAGATAGCGAGCGCCATGGTGGGCCGCAAGATAGACAGGGGCGAAAGAGCCGACGAGGAGCGTGAATTCTCCGGCGAAACCGCCATGGAGATAAAAAATCTCTGGGTCGATATGCCCGGCGAAACCGTGCGCGACGTGACGCTCACCGTGCGCGAAGGCGAAATTCTCGGCATCGGCGGCATGGCCGGTCAGGGCAAGCTCGGCATTGCCAACGGCATCATGGGTCTGCATCCCGCTGGAGGCAGCGTGACCTTCCACGGAAAGGAAGTGAAGCTCAACGACCCCTCCTCCCCTCTCGGGCTGGGCATCTCCGCGGTTTCCGAAGACCGGCGCGGCGTGGGCCTGCTGCTTGAGGAGTCCATCGCATGGAACATCATCTTCACCTCGCTGCAGATGCAGGGACGCTTTCTCCGGCGTCTCGGCCCGCTCAAGGTGCGCGATGAGGAAGCCATCGCCGAATGTGCCCGCAAATACATCCGCGACCTTGAAATCAAGTGCACGAGCGAAAAGCAGCATGTGCAGGAGCTTTCCGGCGGCAACCAGCAGAAGGTGTGCCTGGCCAAGGCCTTCGAGACGAAGCCCAGGCTCCTTTTCGTGGCCGAGCCCACCCGCGGCATCGACGTGGGCGCGAAGAAGGTGGTTCTCGATACGCTCAAGCGCTACAACCGCGAGTACAACATGACCGTGGTGGTGATATCCTCCGAACTTGAGGAGCTGCGCTCCGTCTGCGACCGCATCGCCATCATCGACAAGGGCGCCGTGGCGGGCATACTGCCCGCAAGCACCCCGTCCGAGGCCTTCGGCTACCTGCTCATGGGCGCGGGCGCGGCCGAGGCCGAAAAGGCCGCGGCGGACAATTCCAACGGTACGGAGGCGGCAAGCGCATGAACCGCATCAAAACATTCATAGAGGAAGCGGGCTGGCCCAGAATTCTCATCGGCGTCTTTCTGGTCGTTCTCTTCATCGTTTCCCCGTTCGTGGGCGTCCCTGTGGACGCGGCCTTCAGCGACACTCTCGTGCGTTTCGGCATGAACGGTGTTCTCGTGCTCGCCATGGTGCCCATGGTGCAGTCCGGCTGCGGTCTGAACTTCGGCCTGCCCCTCGGCATCATCGCCGGTCTTCTCGGCGCGGTGACCAGCGTGGAACTCGAGGCGAAGGGTATTCCCGGCGTGTTCACGGCCATGGCCATCGCCACCCCCATCGCCGTCATTCTCGGCTGGGGCTACGGACTGCTGCTCAACAAGGTCAAGGGCGAAGAAATGATGATCGCCACCTATGTGGGCTTCTCCTCCGTGGCCTTCATGTGCATCATGTGGCTGGTACTGCCCTACTCCAGCTCCAACATGGTATGGGGCTACGCGGGCGTGGGCCTCAGAACCACGGTTTCCGTGGAGGAATTCTGGCAGAAGGCCATCAGCGACATCGGCGCCTTCAACGTGGGCGACGCCTTCTATTTCCCCACCGGCATGTTTCTGTTCTTCTTCCTGCTGTGCGGCATGATGTGGCTGTTCATGCGCACGCGCACGGGCACGGCCATGACCACCGTGGGCTCGAATCCGGAATACGCCCGCGCCAGCGGCGTGAACATCAACCGCATGCGCACCCTTTCGGTCATCATCTCCACCTGGCTCGGCGCGCTCGGCATCATCGTGTATGAGCAGAGCTTCGGCTTCATCCAGCTCTACATGGGGCCGTTCATGATGGCCTTCCCCGCCGTGGCCGCACTGCTCATCGGCGGCGCTTCGGTGAAGAAGGCCTCCATCGTCAACGTGATTGTGGGCACGTTCCTCTTCCAGGGCATCCTGACCATGACGCCCTCGGTCATCAACAGCATGCTGCAGACCGACATGTCGGAAGTCATACGCATCATCGTGTCCAACGGTATGATTCTCTACGCCCTGACCCGCGTGACAAAGGTGAGATCATGAAAAGCACCTCCGGCGGCAATGCCGTCAAACTCTTTTGCGTCCGCAACGCCGTGCCCATCGTCTTTCTGGTGGTGAGCGCCATCGGCATCTATTATTCCCAGTTCACGGCCCAGTACCTGATTCAGGAAATGCTCACCCGTCTCGCCAGAAACTCCTTCCTGGTGCTTTCGCTGCTCATTCCCATCATGGCGGGCATGGGCCTCAACTTCGGCATGGTGCTCGGCGCCATGGCCGGGCAGATAGGGCTCATCTTCGTGAGCGACTGGAACATCGCCGGTCTCTACGGCATGACGCTCGCGGCCCTCATCGCCACGCCTCTCGCCATTCTCTTCGGCTGGATGTGCGGCGTGGTGCTCAACAAGGCCCGGGGCCGGGAAATGGTCACCTCCTATATTCTCGGCTTCTTCATGAACGGCGTGTATCAGCTCGTGGTGCTGTACGGCTTCGGCAGCATCGTGCCCATCCTGAACCCCGAACTCGTGCTCTCCCGCGGCTACGGCATACGCAACGTGACCAACCTCGACAACATCCGCGGCACCCTCGACAACGCCATCACCTTCGACGTGATGGGCATCCATGTGCCTCTCGCCACCTTCCTGCTCATCGGCGTGTTCTGTCTGTTCATCGTCTGGTTCCGCCGTACCAAGCTCGGGCAGGACATGCGCGCCACCGGACAGGACCTTGCTGTGGCCCATTCCGCGGGTATTCCCGTCATGCGCACACGCATCATCTCCATCGTCATCTCCACCGTGCTCGCCGCCTACGGACAGATCATCTTCCTGCAGAACGTGGGCACCCTGAACACCTACAACAGCCATGAGCAGGCGGGCGTGTTCGCCATTGCCTCGCTGCTTGTGGGCGGCGCCACCGTGGCAAGAGCCTCCATCCTCAACGTGTTCACGGGCGTTTTGCTCTTCCACCTCATGTTCGTGGTCTCGCCCATGGCGGGCAAGTACCTTGTGGGCGACGCACAGATAGGCGAATACTTCCGCGTCTTCGTGTGCTACGCCATCATTTCCCTCGCGCTGGTGCTGCATGCCTGGCGCCGCCACGCCGACAGGGAACGCGCCCGCGCCTCCCTGCGCGGAGAAGCCGGAGGTGCCGCATGAGAGGACTCCCCAGCCGCAGGCATGTGATACTCAAGCACATTCTCGTCAACTGCATCCTCGTCGTGCTGCTCATCGGCCTCGGCGCATGGTGCTACACCCAGGGCAAGACCTACAAGGTCATCCTCGGCAACTACGCCTTCACCTCCGCCGACGGACAGGAACATCCCGCCCTTGAAGCCGTGGAAGTCTTCATCGACGGCAACGACCCGGTCTTCCTTCTGGAGGACGACAGCGGCACCGGCGACGCCACGGGCAGAAAGCATACCATGGTCATCGAGCTTCTGGACGAGAACGACAAGCCCATCGAAAGCCGCACCACCACGTTCAGCATAGCGGAGCTGGGCGAGAATCTGGAAATCAACGTGGCGGAATTCTGGCTCAGGGCCAGGTAGCCCTGACGCCTCCTGAAAAACATGCGGCGCTCTTTCTCGAAGGAGCGCCGCTTTTTTTCCTGCCCGATACGACGTGCATGAAGGACGGGCCCGCGGCATACGCCCAAAAGGCCGACCGGAGGATTCCGCAGGGCATGTTCTCCGAAAAACCACCTCATCCTCTCCCGGATTCCTTCCGGCGCCCGTCCCCTGTCACGGCACGACGTCCGGCGCTTTGCAGCATGGGACATGAAAGCCGCTCCAGTCTCCGGCAGGAGCCGTCCTTCTCTGCGAGACGCCGCGTCGTAGGCCTTTCTTCCTCCTCCGTTGCCTCCCCCGCAGCTTTTCCGCCGACAAGGCATGAAAGAAACCGGGTACCGCGTTCTTTTGCGGACGGCAGGCGGCATCCGTTCTTCCGGCCTTTTCGCTCCGACTCCGCGTCCTGCCGATGAAGGCGCACAGGCGGCAGCGTCATGCCGCAGACCCGTGCCTCGCCGCCTCCGGGGCAAGAACAACTGCGCCCGGCCCGGACGCGAAGACTACGCATAAAAAAAAGAGGACCTCCTTTCTTCAAGGAAGTCCTCCCTGTCCGAAATCTCTTTCCGTACAGAAGCTACGCCCCCTCCCTGCCGAGAAGGGCGCGGGCGAAATCGTGCGCGTCGAAGGGACGCAAATCCTCCATCTTTTCCCCGAGACCGATGAAGGTGATGGGCAGCTCGAACTGGCTGGCCACGGCAAGCGCCACGCCGCCCTTGGCCGTACCGTCGAGCTTGGTGAGGATGATTTCGTTCACACCGCTGGTATCCTTGAACATCTTCGTCTGCTGCAGCGCATTCTGGCCCGTGGTGGCGTCAATGACGAGAATGGTGCGGTGCGGTGCGCCGGGATGCTTGCGCTCCACCACCATGCGGATTTTGTGCAGTTCGTCCATGAGGTTGGACTTGGTGTGCAGACGGCCCGCCGTGTCGATGAACAGCACGTCGTATCCGCCGCGAAGCGCCATGTCCATGGCCTCGAAGGCCACGGCCGCCGGGTCGAGACGCGCACCGGCCCCCATCGACGAAATCACGGGCACCCGACGGCGCACACAAGCGGCCAGCAGGGCGG
>CASFUJ010000146.1 GCA_949297645.1 uncultured Desulfovibrionaceae bacterium | reverse complement strand
CGCAGGGTTGTGTGCGCAGGGTTGTGTGCGCAGGGTTGTGTGCGCCGGGTTGTGTGCGCCGGGTTGCGTGCGCCGGGTTGCGTGCGCCGGGTTGTGTGCGCAGGGTTGCGTGCGCAGGGTTGCGTGCGCCGGGTTGCGTGCCTGTCCGGGCGGGAAAGCCCGTTTCGCGCAAATCCGGCGTCGCGGCAAGGGGTACGTCGTGAACTCTTCATCGTTGCAGGGCGGCGTCCTGCGTGCCGTCGGGCTTCTGTCCGGCTCCCCTGACGCGCGGTCTCTTCAAGCTGAGTTCGAGGAACGCTCCTGTCGGGCGGCCTGACGCGTTGCTCCTGCAAGGCGGGCTTCCGGACGGGACCGTCCAGAGGGAAAGCAGGCCGGGCCGGACGCAAAGGCGTCCGGAAACGTTGTTGTGCGTCGCCGAGGGGAAGATGGACTTCTCCGGAGCTCAGAATGTTCTTCGGAGGAAAAGACGGCGGACGACAGGGACATGCCTTTCACGGAATGATTCCGGAAGAGGGGCGCTTCCGCGGGGCGTCGTCATGGAAAGGCGCCATGCCTGCCGCGGCGGACGACAGGGACATGCCTTTCACGGAATGATTCCGGAAGAGGGACGTGTCGGAGGGACACGTCAGGAAAGATGCCGAATTCTTTCTTCCATGGCGTCCAGCATGCTCCCGGGGCGCACGCCGAGAGCTTCCGCAAGGAGAAAAAGCATTTCCAGGTTCGGATACTTGTGTCCGCTCTCCAGCATGCTGATGTATGGGGCCGCTACGCCCACAAGCTCGCTCAGCTGCTCCTGCGTGAGATGCTTTTCCAGACGCATCCGGCGAAGTACCGGCCCGAAGGCCTCAGATTTCTTCTTCATTCCTTCTTGCTAGCCCATTGCCTTTGAAAAAAAATTAACCTATAGGTTAGAAAAGTAAGCGATAGGTTAATATCGGGAGCTTCGACGCTTTTCGTCCGCCTTTCGCATGAAAAGGGAGAAAATTCTTATGGAAGTGCCGTTCGGCGTAAGTGAGGATGGACTCAGAGGGCATGTGTACGCCGCCAAGGTCTTTTTCAGCCGGGAATGTGTGCTTGCGGTATCAAATCTGTATGCCGGGAAATATGATGTTTCCGTTGAACCGTTCGGTACGGAACATGTTAAAATAACAATATACTCAAGAGATGGTTCATCTGTGAAGGAAGAGATGCTCAGAAGGCTGACGAAGGATCTTGTTGATTATCAGATGAAGATGGATCTGCAGAAAGAGTTCGGCGGGCTGAGGGACAGAATCGTCGAATATGCCTTTGCTCCGGTGCGGGAACGATGAACGGATACACGCTTCTTCCCTTTCAGTTCGGCCGGGCGGGCCGGGATGAGATGCTGCTTGTCGGTGAAAGCGGAGATTTTCTGTTTCTGTCGGAAGCGGCCTTCCGGAAGTTCGTGCATCATGAACTTACGGAGACGGACGAGGATTTTTACAGACTGAAATCCCATCTGTTCTGCGCGGGAGAGGATCTTGAGGTCGCGCTTCAGAAGACGGCGGCACGATACCGCACGAGAAAGTCGTTTCTGCGGGAATTCACGTCTCTGCATATGCTTGTCGTCACGCTGCGCTGCAATCAGCGATGCCGTTACTGTCAGGTGTCCTGTGCGGAAAAGGACGCCGCGATGTACGACATGGACAGGGAAACGGCCGTCAGGGCCGTGGAGATGATTTTCCGCTCTCCGACGAAACACCCCAAGGTGGAGTTTCAGGGAGGAGAACCGCTGCTCAACTGGGATACGGTGACGACCGCCGTCCTGAAGGCGGAGGAGCTGGCCGCAGAACAGCGGAAAAAGGTCTCTTTTGTGCTGTGCACGAATCTGACGGCCGTCACCCGCGACCAGCTTGAGTTCTGCCGTGAACACGACATGGTCATTTCCACGTCGCTGGACGGGGGCAGGACGCTTCATGATGCCTGCCGCCGGGACAGGCAGGGCCGGGGAACGTACGACGCGTTCATGGAAAAGCTGGCGCTTGCCCGCGAGGTGCTGGGACCGGACAGGGTGGGGGCCCTGATGACGACCACCGCCTTTTCTCTGAACCATCTGAAAGATGTGGTCGATGAGTATGTGCGTCAGGGGATGGACGGTATCTTCATCCGCGCTCTCAATCCCTACGGATTTGCGGCCGAGGAGGCGGCGAGCCTCGGCTACGGCATGGAACGTTTCGTGGAAAAATATCTCGAGGCCCTCGAGTACATCATCGAACTCAACAAAAAGGTGTTTTTCCCCGAGCATTTTGCCACGCTTCTCTTCTCCCGTATTCTGTCGCCTTTCGCCACGGGCTTTGTGGACCTGCAGTCGCCTGCCGGAGCGGGCATAAGCGGGGTCATCTACGATTTCGACGGCTCCGTCTTTCCTGCGGATGAAGCGCGCATGCTGGCGAGGATGGGGGACAGGCATTTTTGTCTCGGCAATGTGAAAACCGATACCTATGAGGCCGTCTTTGCCGGAGAAAAACTCAGAAATCTGACCCGCGGCGCATGTCTCGAGACAACCTTTCCGTGTGCCTTCTGCGTCTTTCAGGCCTACTGCGGTACGGACCCCGTGCGCAACTACCTTGAAACGGGAAGCGAGGTGAGAAATATGGCAAACTCTCCGTTCTGCATAAGGCACAAGGGGATCATGACAGGCCTGTTCGACATACTGCGCCGGGCGGACGATGTGACCATGGATATCATCTGGAGCTGGATAACCGGAAACCCCGGACTGGTACGGAGAGTATGAAGACATTGCAGGGAAAGCCGTCGGGCGCATTTGCTCCCGTCCTGGGAGAAGCGACGTTTGCCGGAAAGCCGTTTTCCTCGAGAGGAAGGGCTGTTCTCGTCACGGACAGGCTGGGGATAGCGAGTTTCGGATACAGGGGCTGCATCGTCTCCGGTGAAGGTCGGGCGGGAAGCTGGTTTCCCCATCATGTTTACGACGTGGGGGACGTATCGCTTCTGCATGAGGGCGATATCGTCGGCATGGACGATTCCGGCCGCATCTGCGTACTGTGGGAAGAGGGCTCTGCGCAGAACTGTCTTTTTCTCACGGAGCGCTGCAACTGTCGCTGCATCATGTGTCCGCAGCCTCCGGCAGCGAAGGATTCACAACCTTTTCTGCGTCAGGCGGAAGAGGTGCTGAACCTTCTGCGCGGGAAAAAAATATCGGACTGCTGTCTCACGGGCGGGGAGCCCACGCTGGCGGGCGGGGATTTTTTCCGTCTGCTCCGGCGCGCGGCGCTGGAACATCCCGAGGCGCTCATCAGCGTGCTGACCAACGGACGTCTTTTCTCCGAGAGGGCCTTTGTCCGGAAGCTGGCGGGAGTTCCTTCGCGCAACGTGCTGTTCTGCGTATCCCTTCAGTCGGAGCTGGACACGCTGCATGACGCCGTGACGGGCGTGAAGGGCAGCTGCGCGCAGACGCAGCAGGGCCTGTACCATCTTGCCGCGCACGGTTTCGCCGTGGAGATCCGCACGGTGATTTCCCGGTACAATTACCGCTATCTTCCGGCGCTTGCGGAACATGTCGGCAACTATTTTCCCTTCTGTGCGCATTGCGCCTTCATGGGGCTGGAACTGCACGGTCATGCCGAAAGCAACGCGTCGCAGCTTGAGGTCTTTCCTGACGAGTATGCTCCTTATCTGAAAAAGGCCGTTCGGACCCTCGAGCGGAGGGGGGTGCCTGTTTCCGTGTACAACATTCCTTTGTGCCTGTGCCCGGAAGAAGTGAGGCCCCGGGCATGCCGCTCCATTTCTTCATGGAAGAATGTCTATCTGCCGGCATGTTCTTTCTGTACGCAGAAGGAGCAGTGCTGCGGCTTTTTCAGCACGTCTTCGACGTTGCCGGAAGCGTTCATCAAACCGTTTAAATAAGGAGAGACGTATGAGAAGGGTTTTGTATGGTATCGGTCTTCTGGCGGGGATGGTCCTTTCCCTGTTTTCCGGCAGGGCGGAGGCCGAAGCCGCTTATCAGGAGGGGGTGACGCCTCAACTCGAGGAGAAGATGCTGGTTTTTTCCGATGTGATGCCGGATGGCGAGAACACCCTGCTGCCTTATCATTACAGTCATTCCAGTCACTCGAGTCACTACAGCCATTCCAGCCACAGGAGCCATTATTCGAGTCGCTGGTAACTGGCCTCCCTGCGCCGCCGGGGGCGGGCCCGTTTGAGCCCTGCGCCGCGACAAAGGGTATGACGTGAAGACGGCATGAGTGCGGGGAGGAGCAGGGTCCCCGGCTTGCCCGCATCCCGCCGCATGGTCTCTGCGCGCGGGGTCTGCGGTTTCCATGCTTGCCGATACCTGGTCAGCGTTGCGCGCGGCGTCCTGGGGAAGAAAGGCCGGACGGCAAGGCGTCCGCAGGAAAGGATGCACGGCATTGTTGCAGGGCAAAGCTTTGCGCTTCTGTCCTGCGTTTCCGCGCTTGGCGGACTTGGGGGCCCGCTCCTGCCGGGCGGGTCTGCCGCGTCGCTCCGGCAGGGCGGGCGCACGGAGCGGGGGGCGACCGGAAGGAAGGCCGGGCCCGACGCCATGGCGTCCGGAAACGTTTTTGCGCGTTGCCGCCGGGAAGATGCCGTCCCCCACCCCGCAGTCCGGAGCGCTTTTCCGAGGATAAGACGGCAGCGTGCCTTATGACTCCGGCGAGACTGAAATGATGGGCAGGCTTGAGCCGTATGCGCGGAAGGACGGTCCGGAAACATGTTGTGCGGCGCGGTCGTCTCTTCCGTATCGAGTCGAAGATGAGGGATGGCGCGTGAGTTCGAGGTTGCGCCGTCATGCCGGAAGCGGTTTTTACCCCGGCCAGCCGGACAAACGGCCGACGCGCGCCTTTCGCGGAACGTTTCCGGAAGAGGGCGGCGCTTCCGGGCGGCGTCATGAAAAAAAGTCTTGTCTGCCTTGGCGGACGACAAAGGCCGGAGTCCCTGCGGACTCCGGCCTTTTCATGAGTGACGGAAGAAATTACAGG
>CASFUJ010000145.1 GCA_949297645.1 uncultured Desulfovibrionaceae bacterium | reverse complement strand
CACAACTTCGCCATCGTGGACGAAGTGGACTCCATCCTCATCGACGAAGCCCGTACTCCGCTCATCATCTCCGGCGCAAGCGACGAATCCACCGAGCTGTATCAGGCCATGGACGCCGTGGTGCGACACCTCACGGCGCAGGAAGACTATACGGTGGACGAGAAGGCCAAGACGGCCATGCTTACCGATGCGGGCGTTGCCAAGTGCGAGAAGATGCTCGGTATCGAGAATCTGTTCGACCCGGCGAGCATTTCCTATCAGCACCACATTCTCCAGTCCCTGAAGGCCCATCACTGCTTCAGACGCGATGTGGACTACATCGTGAGCGACGAGGGCAAGGTGGTCATCGTCGATGAATTCACGGGTCGTCTCATGCCCGGCCGCCGTTTCAGCGACGGCCTGCATCAGGCGCTGGAAGCCAAGGAACATGTGAAGGTGGAGGCCGAAAACCAGACGCTGGCCAGCATCACCTTCCAGAACTACTTCCGCATGTACGACAAGCTGGCGGGCATGACCGGTACGGCGCAGACCGAAGCCGTGGAATTCGACCAGATCTATCATCTGGAAACCATCACCATTCCCACCAACAAGCCCATGATACGGCAGGACAGACCCGATCTTATCTTCCGTACTCAGCGTGAGAAGTATCAGGCCATCATCGAAGCCATCAAGGAGCTGTACAAGTCCGGTCAGCCCGTGCTGGTGGGTACCATTTCCATCGAAACGTCCGAACTGCTTTCCTCCATGCTCAAGAAGGAAGGCGTGCCCCACAGCGTGCTGAACGCCAAGCACCACGCCGAGGAAGCCGCCATCGTCGCCCAGGCCGGACAGAAAGGGCATGTGACCATCGCCACCAACATGGCCGGTCGCGGTACCGACATCGTGCTCGGCGAGGGCGTGAAGGAACTCGGCGGTCTGCATATTCTCGGCACGGAACGTCATGAAAGCCGCCGTATCGACAACCAGCTTCGCGGTCGTTCCGGTCGTCAGGGCGACCCCGGTTCTTCCCGTTTCTACCTGTCGCTGGAAGACAACCTCATGCGCATTTTCGGATCGGAGCGTATTTCCGGGCTCATGGAAAAGCTGGGCATGAAGGAAGGCGAGCCCATCGAGAACCGCATGGTGTCCAAGGCCATTGAAAATGCCCAGAAGCGCGTGGAAGGCCACAACTTCGAAATCCGCAAGACGCTGCTCGACTACGACAACGTCATGAACCAGCAGCGCGAGGTCATCTACAGCCTGCGCCGCGACCTCATGCAGCTGCCCGATGTGGAAGGCGTGCTTTTTGAGTTCGTTGATGAGCTGCTCGACAACATCTATCAGCCCGTGGAAGCCATAAAGGAAGCTCCGGACGCCGAGATGTGCGCCGAAGTCAACGGTCGTCTTCTGGAAGTCTTCAATATCGCGCGCGCCATGCCGGAGCTCACCATGAGCGCCATCCCCTCCAAGGAGCAGTCCCGCGAGGCCGTGACGCGGATTTTCCAGGAACTGCGCGAAGAAGCCGGTCCCGTGTACGGCGACATCCTGCGCTATTTCCTGCTGGAAGCTCTCGACCGATGCTGGAAGGATCACCTGCGCGCCATGGACTACCTGCGCGAAGGTATCGGTCTGCGCGGTTACGCCCAGCGCGACCCCAAACGTGAATACCAGAGCGAAGGCCTTGCCATGTTCAAGGAAATGCTCTTCCGTATTCATGAAGGCGCGCTTACTTCCCTGACCCATGTGCGCATGAGGCGCGTGGAGGCGGAGGAAACGGAAGCCGGTGAAGCTGCGGAAGGCGCCGAGGCTCCTGTCGATGAGAGCCCTGCTGCGGAAGAAGCGCAGGAGGCTGTGCAGGAAGACGCGGCCCCGGAAGAGAAGCCTGCCGAAGAGCCCGCAAAGACGCCTGAAGCGAAGGCGGAGCCTGCCCTGAATCTGCGCCATAAAACGGACCCCGCCGCCATGGGAGGTCCCGCTCCCGAGGAAGAGGAGCATCACACCTACAACGGCGTGAAGGTAGGCCGCAACGACCCCTGCCCCTGCGGCAGCGGCAAGAAGTTCAAGAAATGCTGCGGCAGAAATCTGTAATACGCTGACATTTCCCCGCGAGTCCTTTCGATTCGCGGGGATTTTTTTAGACCTGTTCCGGGTTTGTTGCCGGGATATGTTGTGCCGGGGGGATACGCGCCTGAAGCGGAGAGGCCCGGCGGAGAAGGCTGCTCTTCGGGAAGAAGAGGTTTCCGGCCGGGAGGCGTTTTTTTTGAAAAGGCGGACCGGCGTGTCTTGCGGGAGAGGCCGGGGAAGGGCCGTGGCGTTGAGCCGGGGCAGAGTCTGGCAAAAGACATCCTTTTCATGACAACACGAAAACGCAGGGCGAAGCCTCCGGCAACGCCCGTCGCGTTTGCCGTCGGCGGTGATGAATACGGAGTTTTTCCGGAAGAAGAGGGAGGCGTTCTCTTCAGCCCGGAAGGCGTTTTCGGAAGGCATGCCCCGTTTTTCCGCGGGTTCCTGTCCGAGAGAGACTGGGAGACAACTATGATACGCAGGGCTGTTGAACGTGATATCGACGCCGTGGAGCGTCAGTATGCCGAGCTTCTGGCGTTTGAACAGGCGCACGGCAGCCGTACCAACTGGAAGGCAGGCGTGTATCCCACCCGCGCCGTGGCGGAGCAGGGCGTGGCGGACGGGGCGCTGTATGTGATGGAAGAAGAAGGGGAGCTTCGTGCAAGCATGCTCCTGAACCACGTTCAGCTTGACGTCTATGCCTCCATTGTGTGGAAATATCCCGCTGACCCGGAAAAGGTGCTGGTCATTCACACACTTTGCGTTCCGCCTTCGCAGGCGGGAAAGGGCGTGGGCACGCGCATGGTGCGCTTCGCGCTGGAGGAGGCGGCACGGCGTGGTTGCGAAGTGCTGCGCCTTGACACATGGGAGCACAATGAACCCGCTGCGCATCTGTACCGCAGACTGGGCTTCCGCGAGGCCGGAAGGGCTTCGGGCGTGCTGGAGGGACTTATTGCCGAGACGCTGATGTTTCTGGAAAAAAGGGTGCGGGAAGACGGGGCGGAGCTGTAGGGCCGTCTGCTCCGGCATGGAGCCCGGCGGCTTTTTCTGTACGGCGGAAGCATCGGGCCGAAGTGTCCGGAAGGGGCTTCCGTAAAGGAGCGCCTCCGGAAGACGGAGGCGGAAAAGTGTCTCCCGAGTCATTCCTTTTGCCTGCCCGGAAAGGCATGCCCTTCGGTAGTCCCGCTGCGTCATGGAAAGGAGCATCACCCTGCCTTGCCGGTAAGCATCCATGTCTTCCTCGGAATCGGGAATGGCACGACCGGCCATACTGCAAAAGGTGCGTTTCGGTATATCGCGGACAGAGCTTTCATGACGGACAGAAGCGGGCAGCCGGGGAAAGGCGACGGAAAGGACGGAAGTGGAGCAAAGGCGGAGAAGTGAAGGTTCGTCCCAGTGTTGCCTGAAAGACTGGCGGAAACAGGGGTATCGGCATGCGCCTGCTATGGGAAAGGCTGGCCGGATGATAGACGGGCCGTCAGGCGGGGGACAAGTCACCCGTCGCGGAAGGTCCGGTGCCTGTCGTGTCGAGAAGCAGGGCGGAAACAGCCGGGGCGTCCGCTTCTCCGGTTGAGATAGGCTGGGAGGATCTTCTTCCCTGTGCCGGAAATCCGCTTAAAGAGGCGGTGGTCAGAGCGTATGAGCGCCTGTCAGGGCGCGGCGGATGCGGGAGCGGGGCACGGCGGAAGCCTTCGGCCCTGTGGTGAAGCCTCTTTTCAGTGCGGAGACCGGGCGCTGATGCCGGGCGGAAAACTCCGTCTTTTGCCTGTCTCGGTCTGCGCCGTTTCAGCGGGGCGGGTTCACGCATGCGTGCCGCCGGAGAAGCGGAGGGCACGAAGGCCTCTTTTTGTTCTGCGGCAGGTAAAAGTTTGTAAAGCTTTGTTTTTCAGCGCGTTCTTCCGTTCTTTTTCATGATAGGACAAGCCATGAGGGACGCTGCGCCTTCCAGAGGCGACAGCGGAAATCAAAGGAGCGGTCATGAACAGAGAAAGACGCGACGTATTGGCCATGGCAGGAACTGCCGTGGCGGGAATACTGTGCATGCCCCTGGCTGCCGAAGCGGAGGGAAAAGGCATGGATATGTGGACGGCCATCAAAACGCGCCGCAGCGTGCGTTCCTATACGGCACAGGACGTTTCGGAAGAACAGGTGCGCGCCATGTTGGAAGCGGCCATGCTCGCCCCCAGCGCGGGCAATGAACAGCCGTGGGAGTTCGTAGTCGTGCGGGAAAAGGCCACGCTGGAAAAGGCGGGCGGCATCAATAAGTTTGCCTCCTATGCGCCCCGCGCGGCGCTGGGAGTGATGGTGTGCCTGAACCGTGAGAAGGAAAAATATGCGGGCATGGGCATACTCGATGTGGCCGCCTGCACGCAGAACCTGCTGCTGGCCGCGCACGGGCTCGGACTCGGCGCAGTGTGGACGGGCGTGTACCCGGTGGAAGAGCGCATCCGGGGCTTTCAGGAACTGCTCGGACTGCCGGAGAAGGTCATTCCCGTCGCCTTCGTGCTGATTGGGCATCCCAGAGGAACGGCCGGGGGCGCCGTGGACCGTTTCAATGCCTCCTGCATTCACAGGGAAACATGGTAAAAGACGGCGGGAGGACTGTTTTCAGGATTCCTCGACCGTGCTGACGTTTTTTCCGCAGTCCCCTTCGTGTCGCTTTCGGAAAAGGAGGAAGCGGACGTTTTCATGGAGGGGGCGGGCGTCACGCAGGAGTGTTCCGGCGCATGCTCCGGGACGGTAAGCGCTGCGTGTTCGAAAAAAGGGCAGAGCCGCAAGGCTCTGCCCTTTCCTTACGGCAGGACGGAAAGAATCAGCGTTTTTTCGACTGCTTCATGGAAGCGGCGATGAAGTCCTTGAAGAGCGGATGGGCGTGCATGGGACGGGATTTGAATTCGGGATGGAACTGGCAGCCCACGAACCAGGGATGGTCGGGCAGTTCCACGATTTCCACAAGCGTGCCGTCGGGAGAAGTGCCGCTGAACACCATGCCGTTCTG
>CASFUJ010000144.1 GCA_949297645.1 uncultured Desulfovibrionaceae bacterium | reverse complement strand
TACCTGGACAATTTCTCCCTTGCCGGCATCCGCAACCTCGTGGAGCAGCGCATACGCGACTTCGGCGGGGATTTCCGGCAGCGCTTCAACGGCTCCTACCGATGGGTCAACATCCGGGTGCTGTTCGACGAGTCGCTGGCCAGCAGGGAAGTCATTCTCTGCTACCGGGAAATCGAAAAGGAGAAGCAGAAGCAGCTTGAGGAACACACGCTCCTTGTGAACTCCCTGAACAGAGCCGTGCAGAGCGACAGGGCCAAGCAGGTGTTCTTCAGCAACGTGTCGCATGAAATGCGCACCCCTTTGAACGCCATCATCAACCTGACCGTCCTTGCGCGTTCGTTCGCCGGTCAGCCCGACAAGATCATCAGCTACCTTGAGAAGATAGAACATTCCAGCGTACAGCTCATACAGCTTGTCAACGACATTCTCGAGCTTTCCAAGCTGACGCAGGGCAAAATCGAGCTGAACAACCGGCAGATGGACATCCGCACCTGTCTGGAAGACTGTCTCAGTCCCTTTAAAATTCAGGCGGAGAACGAAGGCAAGATATTCCGCGAGGTCTGGAACATCAGTCATTCCCTGGTCATGGGCGATTCGTTCCGCATTACGCAGATCATGAATAATCTGCTTTCCAACGCGCTGAAGTTCACGGACAGGGGCGGCACCATTTCCGTAGATATCTCGCAGGTCAACCAGAACGAATACGTCCAGTATAAAATCGTGGTTTCCGATACCGGCATAGGCATGTCGGACGAGTATCTGAAAAACATATTCGAACCGTATTCCCAGGAAAGCCGGGCGTTCTCCCGTCCGATCAGCGGCACGGGCCTCGGCATGCCCATCGCCAAGAGCATCGTGGAGCTTCTGAACGGCAGCATCGTCGTTTCCAGCAGGCCGGGAGAGGGCACAACCTTCACCGTCATTCTGCCCTTCCTCATGGTGCGTCAGGCCGCGGATTCGTCGCCGAAGACCGAAAGCCGTGCTGCGACGGAGGAGGACAACTTCTTCGAGGGCAGACGGCTGCTGCTGGCGGAGGACAATGAAATCAACATGGAAGTGGCGGAAGAGCTTCTCATGCTGAAGGGCATGACCGTGGAAAAGGCGTGGAACGGCCGCGAGGCGGTGGAAGCCTTCCGGAAGTCGGAGCCGTTTTTCTTCGACGCCGTGCTCATGGACATGCAGATGCCGGAAATGAACGGTTGCGAGGCGTGCAGCCATATCCGCGCGATGTCGCGTCCCGACGCGCCCGGCATACCGGTGATTGCCGTCACGGCCAACGCCTTTTCCGAGGACATCGCGGAAACGGCCCGCGCGGGCATGAGCGCCCATGTGTCGAAACCCATCGACTTTGCGCGGCTCTACGTCGTTCTCGAGCAGCTTATCCGGCAGTACCGGGGAACGACGGACGCTCCGGTTTCGCCCCGGACGTGACGGAACCCTGTTTGTCCGTCTCCGAAAAGAGCGTCCCGCGTGCTGAAAAGGCGCCGGACATAAGACATGCCCGCCCTCTGAAAGGGAGGGCCGAAACGCGCGCTCTGCACGGCGGGTACAAGCAGAAGAACGGCGCTCCGCCTTTTTTTTTACACGATTTTTTCCTGCGGCCACGGGAGCGCTTCCGCCTCCGGCGACGAAAGGGGCCGGGCGCTTCGGGGAGAAGAAGCATGACGAAACAGGATATCCTCCATCTGCGTGCCGCGGTGCGGGAGGATGCGGATACTCTCGGGAGGCTGCATCATCAGTCATGGCTGGAAACCTATGCCGGACTGCTGGACGGGCGCCTCCTTGCCGCACGCAGTGCGGAGAAAAGCGCCGCCATGTTCCGAAACGGAGGGTGGCGGAACGTGCTTCTCGCATTTCTTAACGGGGAAGCCGCGGGTTTCTGCGGCTTCGGCCCGGGACGCGACGGAGAGGCGTCCGTTGCACTGGGGGAGATATACGGACTGTATGTGCTGAAGAAGGCGCAGGGGAGGGGCGCTGGCCGGGCGCTTCTGCAGAGAGCTTTGCGGGAATTGGAGAAAACGGGCTTTTCCACCGTGTATCTGTGGGTGCTGGACGGCAATGTCCGGGCCATGGCGTTCTATCAAAGACAGGGCTTTTTTCGCGACGGGGAGAAGAACACGGCCCTTTCCGGCTTTCCCGTGAGGGAACTGCGTTTTCTGAGGCGCTGAGAGGAGGCCGTGCCGCTGGGGACGGAAGGCGGAAGGAGCGTTGAGAAACGGCTTTCGTGCAGCAGCCCCGACAAGTCGCGCTGTCTTTCCTGCCTTTTCAGAGCCCGGGGGCGGAGCCCCGACAAGTTACTGCCTTTCCCTTCCTCTCTTTCCGAACAAAGTCCGCCATCCGTAAAAAACACGTTCCGCATGATGACGGAGCATGGCTCTCCGTACCCCTTGGGGCTGTCGGCAGGCGAAGCCTGACGACAGAAACGAGGGGGTGCGGGGGAGATTATCTCCCCCAGATGCCTTTCCCTTCCTCTCTTTCCGAACAAAGTCCGCCATCCGTAAAAAACACGTTCCGCATGATGACGGAACATGGCTCTCCGTACCCCTTGGGGCTGTCGGCAGGCGAAGCCTGACGACAGAAACGAGGGGGTGCGGGGGGAATCATTCCCCCCGCCTGCCTTTTCTGTCTTTCCTGCCTTTCCTGCGTTTCCTGCCTTTCCCGTCAGTTGAGGAAGCGGCCGGTGAGGCTTTGGGGGCAGGCGGCGATGGCGGCGGGGGAGCCTGTGGCGACGATGGTGCCGCCGGTATTACCGCCGCCGGGGCCCATATCGATGATGTAGTCGGCGTTTTTCATGACGAGTCTGTCGTGTTCAATGACGATGAGGGTAGCGCCTTCGTCCAGCAGGGCACGGAACACGGAGAGCAGTGTCTGGACGTCGAGGGGGTGGAGGCCGATGGTGGGTTCATCGAAGACGAAGATTGTGTCGGACTGGGCCTTTCCCATATCGGCGGCGAGTTTGAGGCGCTGGGCCTCGCCGCCGGAGAGTCCCGGGGTTTCCTCGCCGAGGGTAAGGTAACCGAGGCCGAGTTTTTCGAGCACGTCGAGTTTCTGGCGCACGGTTTTGAGTTCGGCGCAGGCGTCGATGGCGCTGTGCACGTCCATGGCCATGAGTTCGGGCATGGAGTAGTCGCGGCCGGAGCGGGTATGGAGTTTGACGTCGTCGGCCTTCTGGGAGTAGCGGGAGCCGCGGCAGGAGGGGCAGGGGATATCCACGTCGGGCAGAAACTGCACGTCGAGGCTGACCTCGCCCGTGCCGTCGCACACGGGGCAGCGCAGTTTACCGGTATTGTAGGAGAAATCTCCGGCTTTGAGGCCGAGGGCGCGGGCGTCCGCGGTACGGGCGAAGGCTTTCCGCAATTCGTCGTGCACGCCCGCGTAGGTGGCCACGGTGGAGCGCACGTTGATGCCTATGGGCGCGGCGTCGATGAGTTTCACCTGCCGTATGCCTTCCGCAGAGACGGCGCGCACATGCTCGGGCAGGGGAGCGCCCTGTATGGCGGCGTTCAGGCCGGGCACGAGGCTTTCCAGCACAAGCGTGGTCTTGCCGGAACCGGAAACGCCCGTGACCACGGTGAGCCTGCCCTTGGGAATGGCCGCGTCCAGCGGCTTCACCGTGTGTATGGCTCCGGTGGAAAGGCGGATGGTTCCGGCGGCGAACAGGTCGTCTCCTTGCGGCGGCAGAGGCTCTGCACGGCTGTCGAGGAAGGGACCGATGAGGGAACGGTCGTCTGCGGCGACATCCGCAACGGAGCCTTCCGTAAGAATGGCGCCGCCCTGCGCGCCTGCGCCCGGACCGAGTTCGATGAGCCAGTCCGCTTCCGCGAGAATCTGCGTGTCGTGGTCGATGAGAATGACGGAATTGCCGTCCGCCACAAGGTCGCGCATGACGCCGATGAGCCCTACGATGTTGGAGGGATGCAGCCCTATGGAAGGCTCGTCCAGCACATACATCACGCCCGTGGTGCGATTGCGCACCGCGCGGGCCAGCTGCATGCGCTGCCGCTCCCCGGTGGAAAGCGTGGCGGCGGCGCGCTCCGGCGCAAGGTAGCCGAGCCCCAGCTCAAGAAGCCGCCTCGCCGTGTCACGGAACGAGGCGACAATGCTCTCCGCCATGGGACGCATCTCTTCCGGCAGGGTGGAGGGCACCGCTTCCACCCACGCGGCAAGAGCGTCAAGCGGCATGGCGCATACCTCGTCCAGCGAAAGCCCGGCAATCTTCGGCGCTCTGGCCTCCGGGGACAGGCGCGTGCCTCCGCAGTCCGGGCAGACGTCTTCCTTCAGGAATTTTTCCACCCGCTTCATGCCCTTTTCATCGTGTACCTTGGCAAGAGCGTTCTGTACTGTATAGACTGCGTTATAATAGGTGAAGTCCAGCTCTCCGGCCTGATTCGAGCTCTTCGCCTTGTAAAAAATGTGCTTCTTTTCCGCAGGCCCGTCATAGACAATGGCCTTTTCCTGCTCCGTCAACTCGCGGAACGGTACGTCCGTGCGCACGCCCATGGCCCGGCAGACGTCCGTCATGAGCGACCACATGAGTGAATTCCACGGAGCCACCGCCCCTTCGTCTATGGTCAGACTCTCGTCCGGCACCAGCGTCGAACGGTCCACGCTGCGTACCGTGCCCGTGCCGAACGTGCTGCGTATGCCCGCTATGCCCGGCCGCTGACGCAGCGCCAGCGCCGCAGGAACGTGCAGCACTTCGTCCACGTCCGGCCTCGCCGCCTGCGTCATCCGCCGCCTCGTGTACGTCGAAAGCGCTTCCAGATACCGCCGCGAACCCTCCGCATACAAAACCCCCAGCGCCAGCGACGACTTGCCCGAACCCGATACCCCCGCAATCGCTACAATCCCGTTCAGCGGTACGTCCACAGATACGTTCTTCAAATTGTGTACCCGCGCCCCCCGTACCTCAATGCACCGGGGAGCCCCCGACTTGTAACCCTTCTCCAACATGACCAAACCTCCGCCCCCCATGATAGGCCCCCCGCCTGCGGCAGGCAAGCTGAAGGAAAGGCAGGAAAGGCAGAAAAGGCAGGAAAGGCATGCGGGGGAGATAATCCCCCGACAAGTCGGGACAGGTCCCCCGCACCCCCATGTTTCTGTCGTCAGGCTTCGCCTGCCGACAG
>CASFUJ010000143.1 GCA_949297645.1 uncultured Desulfovibrionaceae bacterium | reverse complement strand
CGTTGAAGATTATAAAAATCATAAATTTTTTTAGCATGAAGAGGATGCTCTTTCATAATTTTTAACAGAGCAAAAGTGTCGCATTTTCTTTCATCAGCAGTTTTCATGGCTAAATGGATACTTTCATGATAAAAACCTCTTTTATGTAAAATGATGGATCTTTCAAAATCAGAAATACTGTAAAAATTATCAATAATTTTTTTTGTTGTTTCATTAATTGCTTCTGGTTTTTTATTTTCTTTTTTTTGTGCGAGACAAAGAATTTGTATATCTCCCAAATGTTGGTCAAAATAATTCGTACTTGATATCGCATCTTTAAAAATACCTTCAGAATAAAAGCGTTCACGTGTTACATCTGCAAAAAGAATATCATTATGATTTTTTTCATAGGAAAGATTGCGGAGAGGAGAAAAAAAGAGGTGGCGCAAGGCCACCTCTTCGGCAGGCAAGATCTACTTCAGCTTTTCCAGCGCATCGGGATAGTCTTTGCCCTTGATTTTGATTTTGGGCGGATTGTAAAGCCCGGTGGACTTTGTTTTGGGACGCCACTGCGTAAGTGCGTAGATGATTTTGTCGATGTTCTTTTCCACGGGCGTCAGGTCGCTGCTGGGGTCGAACATCGGAATGGGAAATTCAACGGCAAGGGGAGATTCACGGGGAAGTCCCATGCCGGATATGCCGTTTTCCAGCACGGGGCGGAAACCGGTGCGTATAATCATGGTTGTGGGAATACCGGCCTTTTCCAGAGCTGCAGTACAACGGCCGACCGCCGTCGAGCATCCCCCTCAGGCGGCGTTGCCGATGATGACGGCGTCCACCCCCTTTGCCTTTGCGGCCTCGACGACCTTGTCCATGTCGGGATAGTCGGGCATTTCCCCGAAAGGAATGATGGTGATGTTCTTGTATCTTTCCTTGAGCAGCTTTTCGATGAGCGGATGGACGCGGTAGCCTTCCCAGGAGTTGCCTACCTGAGCGATGGTCTTGCCTTCAAGGGTATCAAGGCGTTTGGCGAACATGTACTTGATTTCTATGGAGCCGCTGGGATTATACACTTCCAGCGTGACGGAATCGTCAGCTTCCGCGGCAAACGCATGCGTCGCCGATGCGGCCGTCAGCGCGGCAGCCGAGCTGACCGCGCCGCCGAGGAACAGACGCCTTGAAACTTTGCCAGTCTTCTGAGTGTTCATGAGAACCTCCTTGAGGTGTATGGAATTTCGGACCCGGGAGCAGAGCCCGCTGTGTTTTGTGAGGTCAGTATAAGGCCCGGTGGGTTAGCCTTTTATGTGAACTTCATGTTATTTGAGTAAGGAAAGGTAAAATCTGTGTAAATGTTCAGGACGGTTCGGGGTGGAGCGGCAGGAATGGCCGCGCCCGGGGAGTCTTCATCCGGTCTGAAGAAACAGGTCGCTGAAACGGTCTTTCCAGGCATGAAGAGGATGAAGGCGGGTATTCATGGACATGAATTCTGCATGACATGAGAACAGGTTGATACATTTTTGTCATATATGACAACAGGTTTCCAATAAGATTGGCGTAATGAACACATCCATTGAAAAATGTCGTCATTTTTTATGTTTTTTCATGTTGTACATACGGCATGGGAATGTCGAAAGAAAAACAGAACGGTGACGAGTAAACGCTGTTCTTGTGGCAGGATGCTTCCTGTGGGCTCAGGAGGGGAAAAGGAACGGAACGTCCACCCCCATGTGGACGGGACCTGCTTCTTTCTTTTTTTTCTTCCCGGGTTTCTGCTATGTTGTTCCGGAACGAGAGAGAACAGTTTTTCGGGGGCTTCCGCCCGGAAGCAGAGGGGGCCGTATGGGTGAGGAACGCGATACCATGGGGGGCGTCGGGCTTTCCCGCGAGGAAACGGTGAGTCTTCTGTGGGAGAATCCTGACGCGCTGGAGCATCTTTGCATGCAGGATGAAGAACTCTGTCTTGCCGCCGTACAGCAGGACGGGCTTGCGCTGCGTCATGTCCGGCGGCAGACCCGGGCCGTCTGTCTTGCAGCGGTTCAGGAAAACGGGCTTGCGCTGGAGTTCGTGCGTGAACGGAGTCCCGACATCTGCCGCGCCGCCGTCATGCAGAACGGAGAGGCTCTCCGTTTTGTCGAAAAGCAGACCGAAGGTATCTGCGAACTTGCGCTCAAGCAGCATCCCGACGCGCTTCGTCATGTGCGTGCCGTCACGCCGCGGCTGCTTCGTCTGGCAGCGTTTTCCGAGGAAGGGACCACCTTTGTTCCCGAGGGAGCGGATGCCGATATGTTTCTGGACCGTTCCGGCAGCGCGAGGTTCGCGCTCAGAATGCTCCCGAGTCCTTCGGAAGAGCAGTATCTGCGGGCCGTGCGCGCGGACCCGGAAATCCTTTCTCTGCTCGGCGAAGAGGAGCAGACGGAAGCGGTCTGTCTTGCGGCCGTGCAGGCGTCCGGAGAGGCGCTGCGCCATGTCGTTCATCAGACACCCGCCGTGTGTCTTGCCGCCGTGTGCGAGAGCGGAACGGCGCTGAAATTCGTGCGGGAACAGACGGAAGGGCTCTGCCTTGTCGCCGTGAAAAACACGGGCATGGCGCTGCAGTATGTACGGAAGCAGACGAGGGCCGTGTGTCTTGCCGCCGTGCGCTCCTGCGGGGAGGCGCTGCGTTTCGTGAAGGAAAAGACGCCGGATATCTGTCTTGCCGCCGTGGAAAGCGACGGCAGGGCCGTCCGCTTCGTTCCCCGGCAGACGCTGGATATGCGGCGCGCTGCCGTTCATCGGCGTGCGGACGCGCTGCGCTGGATGGAGGATGTTCCCCGGGACCTTGCTCTGGAAGCCGTGAGGCAGGACGGCGACGCGCTTCAGTATGTCACGGAGCAGGATGAAGAGCTATGCCGTGCGGCTCTCGCTGTTTCCGGCAGCGATACGCTCCGCCATGTGCACCGTCAGACCGCCTCCCTGTGCCGTCAGGCGTTTGAGAAAAAATCCTGGGGCACGGGGCTTGCCTGGGTACGGCTGCCGCAGACGGAGAATCTTTGCCTGAAGGCCGTGATGTCCAACGGCGAGAATCTTCAATATGTGCATCGTCAGAACGACAAGCTGTGTCTTGCCGCGGTCAGAAGCTCGGGAGAAGCCGTCCGCTTCGTGCATCATCCTTCGGAGGAGATACGCCTTGCCGCACTGTCCGACAACGGACTGTCCCTCCGCTATCTGCCCGATGCTTCCGAGAAAGAGAACATCGTTGCCATCATGGAAAACGGACTGGCGCTGCAGTATGTTCCCGATGCCTCGGAAGAGATGAAACGCCTTGCGGCAGTACGGAACCGGTATGTTTGTGCGACATCTCTTTGTGAAGCCGGAAGACGGACGGAAGTGCTTTATCCCGGGCCTGACCGGGACGATTCCTCTGCGCTGAGCGCCTTTCAGGAGGAGGCGGAGCGTCCGGTTCTGCCGGATAAAGAAAAGTCCGCCGGCATGGCGGACGACAAGGCCGGGGAGGGAAGTGCCGGCGACAGGAGCTTTCAGGGAGAAGAGAAGGAAAAAGACGGACAGCCGTGCGGCTGGGAAACTGCTGTGAAACCGTTTCCTCAGAAAAAAGCCTGAATACGACGCAGGGAAAACAGGTATCGGAGAGGAAAAGAAGCAGAGAAGAAGTCTCGTCCGTTCCTTGGCGGGACCGGAGAGTGTCCGCCGTCCCTGCAGTTTTTTCCTTCCCGGCAGGCCCGGCTCGGAAGAGAACAGGGGCTCAGACCTGAACGCCCCCTGAAGAGCGTTGCCTTCAGGGGGCGTTCTGCCAATACCCCTGGGAGCGCTAGCTCCAGCGGCTTGATGTGCGGATGTTTCCTTCCGGCAGGCTGACGAGGCAGGAGGTCTGCGGGAGGCCTTCCACGAATTCCACCGGGCGGGAAAGCACGCAGAGGGCGGTGGCAAGAGCGTCCGCTTCCATGGCCGAGGGGGCGACCACACTGGCCCCGGGCAGAGAGGCGCAGCGGCCTGTGGCAGGATTGAGCAGGTGATTCCGCGCTCCTTCTCCGTCAAGGATGTTTTCATAGATGCCGGAAGTGGCCATGGCTTCATTGGTCAGGGTACGGGTGGCGAGGTATTCCGTTTTTCCGTGGTATTTTTCCGGGTTTTCCACGGCGACGCGCCAGGGGATTCCTGCCTTGTCGCCCCGGGCCACGATGTCGCCTCCGGCATTGATGAGAAAGTTCTTCACACCGGCCGCCCGGAGCGCGCGGGCTCCTTCATCGGCGATGTAGCCCTTGGCGATACCGTCCAGACTCATTTTCATGCCGCTGCGCGTAAGACGTATGCCGCGACCTTCCATCCGCACATGGTTCATGCCGACAAGCTCCGCGGCTTCGACCATGTCCCGGGAAGAGGCTGCGGCGTTTTTTTCCAGAAGTTCCAGCAGCGGGAGAACCGTGGGGTCGAAGGCTCCCGACGTCAGACCGTGCATGCGCGCCGAGGCGGCCGTCACGTCCAGAAGGGCCGCCGGAGCGTCGCGCAGAACGCCCGCCGCGTTGAGCTGTCCCAGAGGGGAAGCGCTGTCGAAACGGGTGAGCGTGTTTTCCAGCGCTGCCATGCGGGCGAACGCCTCGCCGGAGGCGTCGGAGGCGTGCATGGGAGAGGTTCCGGCTATGTGGATGGTAACGAACGTGCCCATCATGAGCCTCGTTTCCGTCATGGGCGAAGACGCCTGTGCCAGCGCGAGGGCGGGGCGGGGAAGGGTGGTCACGGCAGCGGCGGCCGCCATGGCTTTGAGAAGAAAACGGCGGGTGAGCATGAAAACCTCGTAAGAGCGGCGGTAAGGGGCGTATAAAAGACGCTATCCGGCCTTTTTCTGTTCTTCTTCCGTCGGGCAGGGAAGGGCGCCGGGGCGCAGGCGCAGGATATTGCGCGGACAGGCCGCGGCGCATGCCTGACCGCAGGAAGCGCCGTATTCCAGGCAGGCCTTCTGGTCAACATGGTGATGGCCTTGGCCGGGCAGGTCTTGACGCATTTTCCGCAGTGGATGCAGCCGACCTTGCACACGTCCATGACGGCCTTGAGCTTGTCCTTGGTGGAGCAGGTGATGGCCACGCGCGCTCTTTTGGGAATGAGCTGGAGCACGTCTCTGGGGCAGACCTTCACGCATTTGCCGCATCCTATGCACATCTGTTCGTTGACCACGACGATGTAGTTTTCGATATGCAGACCTTCGGTGATGCATTCCTTCACGCAGTCGCCGAAACCGAGGCAGGAGAACCCGCACTGGTCGGAACCGTGATGCAGGGCGGCGGCTGCGGCGCAGGAGGGAATGCCCTTGTAGTCGAAGCGCTGGGCCACCTGACCGGCGTTTTTGTCACAGCGGCGATAGGCGCACAAGGGTTCCATTTCCGTGGTCAGTTTGCCCGTGAGAGTGCCGATGGCCGAGGCGGTCTTGGCTCCGCCCACCACGCAGAGGTTGGGAGGAATGGAAGGGTCGTTGACCACGGCGTGGGCGTAGCCTTCACATCCGGCGTAGCCGCAGCCGCCGCAGTTGGCGCCCGGAAGAGTGCCGGTGACCTTTTCCACTCTCGGGTCCTCATGAACGGCGAACACCTTGGAAGCGACGGAAAGCATGGCGGCGGCGGCGAAACCGAGACCGGTAAGCGTGAGTATGGAAGAAACAACCATATGCGACGTCCTTATGCTGGCGATGGTGGAAAAATTCGGAGCCGGGGCGGCAGCGCCGCTCCTAGACCATGCCCTTGAAGGCCATGAAGGACAGGGACATGATGCCTGCCATGATCAGGGCGATGGGAGTTCCCATCATGGCCTTGGGAACGCGGCAGGTTTCGAGGCGTTCACGCACGCCGGCCATGAGCAGCAGGGCGAGCAGGAAGCCCGCGCCCGTGGCGAAAGCGTACAAAAGAGAGGAGAACAGGTCATACTGTTCCCGCTGCACCAGCAGCGTGACGCCCAGAACGCAGCAGTTGGTGGTGATGAGGGGCAGGAATATGCCGAGCGAGGCGTACAGCGGAGGAATGGCCTTTTTGAGGAACATTTCCACGAACTGCACAAGCGAGGCGATGATGAGGATGAAGACCAGCGTCTGCAGGTATTCCAGCTGGGTGGGAACAAGGATGTATTTCTGTACCAGCCAGGTGCACAGCGTGGCCATGACGGTGACGAAGATGACGGACGTGCCCATGCCGAGGGCCACGCCTTTTTCCTTGGAACAGCCGAGGTAGGGGCAGTTGCCGAGGTTCTGCGCCAGCACGATGTTGTTGACGAATATGGCGGAAATAAAAACTTCAAAGACGCTCATCCGCAGTCTCCTTGTCTTTCGCGGCCTTCCTTCCCCGTGGGAAGGAGGGAGCGGTGCGGGCTTGTTCAGTCATTATTGCGGCCGACGGAGCAGGCGCGGCAGCCTCCGCAGGGGGAGACGGCGTTTTCTTCGGCGGCGTTGCGGTTTTTCTTCATGATCTGACGGCGGGTGCCGTAGTTCATGGCCGCAAGGGTCAGTCCCAGACAGAGGAAGGCGCCCGGAGCTTCCACCATGATGGTGAAGGGCTGAAAGCCGTCCCACATGACGGGGTAGCCGAAACAGGTGCCCGCGCCCAGAATTTCACGGATGGCGCCGAGAAAGGTAAGCGACATGGTGAAGCCGAGCCCCATGCCCAGACCGTCGGCGATGGCGAGATGGACGGGGTTCTTGGCGGCAAAGGCTTCCGCACGGCCCAGAATGATGCAGTTCACCACGATGAGCGGAACGAAGATGCCGAGCTGCAGGTAGAGCGGATAGGCGTAGGCCTGCATGAGCAGTTCCACCGCCACCACCAGCGTTGCGGAAATGGTGATGAAGCAGGCAATGCGCACTTTGGAGGGAATAATGTTGCGCACCATGGAAATGAGCATGTTGGACAGGGTGAGCACGAAGAGCACGGCCATGCCCATGCCTATGCCGTTGGACGCGCTCTTGGTGACGGCGAGCACGGGGCACAGGCCCAGCAGCAGCCTGAACGGAGGCAGCTCTTTCCACAGACCCTTGGTAAGTTCCTGTATGAATTGATTCATGAAGGCCCCCGTTATTTCCACGTCTCCAGAAGGAGAGGCTTGAGTTCCTGATAGACGTCCACGGCGCGCGCCACGGCGGTGAGCACGCCGTTGGAGGATACGGTAGCGCCGGAGATGGCGTCGATTTCGCCGCCCTGACTTCTCAGCTTCACGGGAAGAGTCTTTCCGGGGAACTGCTTCAGGAAGGGGGGC
>CASFUJ010000142.1 GCA_949297645.1 uncultured Desulfovibrionaceae bacterium | reverse complement strand
AATTCGGCGCCGACATGGAGGCGGAGCGGTTCCGTCATGGGAAAATAGCGGTAGGGCGCGGAAATTTCCCGGCCCAGAACCGCGTCCAGCGCGCCGAGCTGCACGGCCGTGGAAGCCTGCAGGTCGCCGTTCCAGTCGTCGTTCATGTCGCGCCGCAGGGAGGAGACGGAAAGCCGGGAGTTCTCCGCGGTGACCTCGAGCCCGGAGGAGAGCGCGCAGCGTGTGTTTTCCACCGTCACCTCGAGGTTGCCCGGAAGAAGACCCGGCAGACGCGAATGAACGTGGATGCCGGAGCAGGCCAGCGAGCTTTTTCCGTCGGAGCCCGTGATGCGGAAGGTTCCGTTGTCGATATGCAGGCGTACGCCGATGATGCTGTGCGGAAGTTTCGGCAGGGAAAAGGCCGCGGGCGCGGCTTCAGCGGAAAGGTCGAGAGTGGGGCTTTCCAGCGACAGGGAGCGCACCACGGGCTGAAGCTTCAGCAGGGAAAGATAGCTTATGCGTATGCGGGCTTCGCGGACGTGCAGTTCCGTGTTCTCCAAGCTGCCGCGCAGGAGGCTGAGGTCTCTGGCGTGAAGCGTGGGCAGGGGAAAGAAGGAAAGCGAGACTTCGCCTATGCGGCACTGCACGTCGAGACGCGATTCCAGAATCTGGGAAACGGTGGCGGCCAGACGCGAGGGCTGAAGCCAGGCGAGATAGGCATAGACCGACAGGGAGAGAAAGATTCCCCACAGTAGTAGAAGTACCGTTCCGAAACGAGGTTTCCGCATATTCCCTCTTGACGGGCCGCGGTACATTTCGTACCGATTTTTCATGCCCGGGCTGCCCGCATAGTAGAAAACTTGCCGTAAGTGCACAAGTAGGAATCGGGGCCGCCGCCGGTGTTTCTGCCGGAAGGGCCACAGGAGTACTCATGACGTTCTATACCTGCGCGGCGCTTGCCGCCCTTCTCATGGTGGGGCTTGCCGCCGCCGTCCTTCCCTTCGTCTCCGTCTGGGATCACAGACTTGCCACGGCCCGCCGCCGTTCCCTTTATGATAAAAGCGCCGGACAGACGGAATCGCTCACGGCGACACTTCAGGTGCTTTTCGCCCTTGCCCTTGCCGCGGACATGCTGGCGGACGGCGTCATCAACCGCATGATGACGGGACCGTGGGCCTTCGTGTGGGAAGTGCTGGTGCTTGCCTGCGCCGTGGCCGCTCTCCTGTCGGTGCTGGTCCTCTTTGCCAGGCGCGGCCTCCGGATGGGCCTCGGCGTGCTGAGCGGGCTTTTCGCCATGCTCGCCGCAAGCGCCCTGTGCATGCTGGCGTGGGCGTTCTGCCTCGGCGCGCTGGCCCAGAGCGCGGGGGAGGATATGGAAAAGGCGACGCAGGCCTTCCTTATCCTCGTGGCGGGCATGCGCAGCCTCGGCTTCGCCCTGTTCGTGGGCTTCTGCCTGAGCTTCGCCCTTTCCTCCGCCTACGCGTTTGCGCTCTGCTGGCACATCCTGTGCCGCAACCGCGACGATTTCGGCCGCGACTACTATACCTTCACTCTGGGCATGCGCGCGCGTCAGGCCGCCGGTGCGGGGCTGTTGCTCACCCTCTCCGCGGCCTCCATGTTCTGGATGCATCCCGTGGCGGATGCCGGGCAGAGTCTTGCGCTTCTGCCCTTTGCGCGCGAATACGCGGCATATGCGCTTACGGGCGGCATGTTCTGCCTGCCGCTGAGCGCCCTGTTGTGGTATGCCGTGGGGCAGGCGGCCCTGCCCATGCAGCGCCGCTCTCTGGCCTTTCTCGCTCTGCCGCTGCTTTTTGCCGGAGCGTATGCTGTGCTCGGACGCCTGTAGGCTTCCGGCATCGGCGGCCCGTTCTTTCGCCTTCTGAAAGACAGCGCCCCTTTCCGAGGTTCGGAAAGGGGCGCTTTGCGTTGGTTCGGAAAAGGGAGCAAGTTGTCGCTTCCACGACGCGCGTCCGGCGGCGGAAGCCTGTGTTGCGATGAAGGGGCGCTATACGGAAAGCGCCTCGCGTGCCAGCGCTTCCGGTTCCTGTCCGCATTCTGCGGCCAGGCGTGCGGCCATGGCCTGCGCCCGGCCCATGCGGCCCCTGATGGCGGCCACCGCTTCCGCGTCTTCCGCAAACAGCTCCATTTTGCTGTGAAAGCGCTCCTCCAGCGCCACCGACCACTTGCCGCGCACATACTTGTCCGCAAGAAAGACAAGCTCCCTTTCGCTGAAGGGGAGGTTTTCCGGCAGCGTCATGTCGCGGTGTTCTTCCACAAGCGTCGCCATGCGGGTCAGACCGAGACTCCGCAGAAGCCTGCCCGCCGCGGCCTCGTGGAAGCGTTCTCCCTTGCAGATATCGTGAATGCACCCGCCCGCCTTGGCCAGCAGGGGGCTGAGCGGCGCTTCGCCCCGCACGGTGCGGGCCGCGTTCAGGGCCAGCGCGAAACGTTCGGCCACCGCGCCCACGGCAAGGCAGTGCCGTTTGCCGACCTCCGGCACCCCTCGCACGTCGAGAAGCTCCGCGGCCTCTTCCGGGCTGAGGGTGTCCTGCCCGGGCGCAAGTTCGCACAGGGCCGCGTAGTCGGCCGGACAGTCCATGTCGCGCAGAATGAAGGAATCCGCCACGGGTACGGACAGGGGGCAAGCCTTCTCCACGATGTCCCGGAGGCAGCCCTCGTCCCCTGCGGCGAGAACGGCCGGAATAAGAGACGCGGGAAAGAGCGGGGGATGGCCGCTTTCTCCTCTGTATGTGGGGATGAGGACCTGTTCGCCCGCCGTTTCGGCGGCGTCCAGCAGAGCGCGCAGCGTCAGGCGGCGCACCAGCGGAATGTCCACGGGATGCACGAAAAAGTGCGTGCCGTCGGACGGCAGCGCGGCAACGCCCGCGCGGATGCTGGAGAACATGCCGCGCTCGGGATGCGCGTTGAGGGCGAAGGCGGCGCCGACGCCTTCCGCCGTGCGTTTCGTGTCTTCGGCTCTGTTGCCGCCCACCACCACAGGCTGCACGCCTTCTTTCTGATACAGACGGCACACCGCGGCAAGAGCGGATACGCGACCTTCCGGCAGAGGAAGGGGCAGCAGGGGCTTGAAGTGCGGTTCCATGCGCGTGGAAAAGCCGGCGGCCAGAATAAGAGCGGAGACTTTCATAAAAATTCAAGTAGAGGTTGAAGTTTTACCACGGCGGCGTGTCGGGCGACGGGCGGCACACCGCAGGGCGAAGCGATATGCCTTTTCCCGCAGAACGGGGAACGGAGCATGTCCGGGAGGCCCCTTTCCCATGATCTGAACCCTTTCCCGCGGGTAGAGGGGAGAAGAGAAAAGGACTTTCCGTTTTCCCCGCAGCGCCGGGGTGAGAAACAGAACGGGCGGCTGTGAGGGCATGCCGTGCCGTTTTCCGGCATGCCTGAGAAACGGCATGCGCATGCGATCCTCCGGACGGAAGCCTCCGTTGACTGAGGGGAGCCTGGGGAGCGGCAGACACGCGGGGGCGATGGAAACGTCCGTTTCCCTGCACGTTGCGCGTGGTTTTAGGAGGTCCCCGCAATACGGGATTCTCGATGAGCTATTTCTTTCTCCACGTCACGGGAGCCGGGACATGGCGGCGCGCGGCGATGCATTCGGCAAGGATGCTGACGGCGATTTCCTCCGGCGTTTCCGCGCCGATGTCGAGTCCGATGGGCGCGTGGATACGGGTGAGATCCTGTTCAGTGAAGCCGTTTTCCAGAAGCTGGGCGTAGATCTGCTGTTTCTTGCGCGTGCTGCCTATCATGCCGATGTAGCCTGCAGGCGTTTTCAGAGCCTGCGCCACGGTAATGCCGTCGTAGAGATGGCCGCGGGTGACGATGACGATGTAGTCGCGGGAAGTGACGCGCAGCGTCTCGAAGCAGCGCTCATATTCCGGAGTGACGTGAACCGCGGCGTTGGGGAAACGGTCGTTGTTGGCGTATTCGGGTCTGTCGTCCAGTACATGCACGGCAAAGCCGGTCAGCCCGGCGACGGCCGCGGTGGGGCGCGAAACATGACCTCCGCCCACGATGATCATGCGCTCCGGGGCCTGGCAGCGCTCGCAGAAATACATGGTACCGATGCAGGGAATAAGGGCCGCCTCATCCAGCGGCGCGGAACGCAGAATCGCCTTCGCCGCGGTATCGAGGGGCGCGCCTTCGCTTGAGCCGTCCGCAAAAAGAATGCTCCAGGAGGTGCGCGCGGGAGGATAGGGGCGAACGATGCGGCACCCTTCGCCTTCGGCGGCGCGAAGCGCCTGTTTTGCCGTCTGCACCTCTTCGGCATCCTCCGGGGAGAAGGGTTCGATGAGCACACGCACCTGTCCGCCGCATATCATTTCGGAACGGGCGGCAAGAGTACCGTCCATGGCGATGTCGAGCATCGAGGCCTGCTGCGTTTCACATGCCTTTGCGCATGCGGCGATGACCTGTGCCTCGGCAAGGCCGCCGCCCGTGGTCCCGCCGATGAGTCCGCGTTCCCCGGCCACAAGCCGGGAGCCTGCGCCGCGCGGGGCCGAGCCTTCCTGAAAGACCACGGTGGCAAGAGCGGCGGGACGGCCCGCCGCCAGTTCAGAATACAGAAGACGCAGCATCTCTTGCATGAAAACCTCCTTTACGGACAAGGCGCAGAACCGGCGTCCCGTCGATGCGGATATAGCGCCCCTTCAGCGGGGAAAGACGGCGCAGAGGACTGCCGCAGGGGCAGGAGCCGGGCAGCCAGGCCGCCGCGTCTCCGGTGCGGTAGCGGATGAGGGGCATGGCTTCGCGGTTCAGCGTGGTGAGGACGATTTCCCCCGTTTCGCCGTCGGGTACGGGTTCTCCCGAAACCGGGTTCAGAATTTCCAGAAACAGATCCAGCTCCCGCAGATGATAGCCGTTTCTGGCCATGCACTGCACGCCGCCGCCGAAACACGTTTCCGTCATGCCGTAGTGGTCCAGCACGACGCAGTCAAGCGCGGTCTCCAGCCCGTCGCGCACGGTCATGTCCAGAATGTCGCCGCTGGACTGTATGCCCTCCACGCAGGAGGCGAGGCGGCGGAAGGCGTCGTCCTGCGAAACCTCGGCAAACAGCACGGCAAGCTGATGAGGGGCGGCCACAAGACAGTGCGGGCGCCATGTTTCCACATCCCTGCGCAGGCTTTCCGGCGTGGCTTCCGGGGAGCCCGCCACCACGTCCACACCGGAGGGGGTGAGAGCCTGTCGGAGAAGATCGGTCACGCCGTCGGGGCACTGTGCTCCGGGCAGAAGCACCATGAGGCGCTGGCCCGCGTGCACGATCTGGGCCATGCCGTTGGCAAAGAACGAGGCCGTGCGCGCAAGGTCGCTTTCAGCAAAGGCGATGCGCTTGGGAGTACTGGTGGAGCCGGAGGTCTGAAGTGTGACGATACGCTGCACGTCTCCCTGCGGCACGCAGAGAAATTCACGGTAATCGTGCAGATCCTCGGGCGTGGTGAAGGGCAGGGCGCGGATATCGTCCGCGCTTTTCACATCGAGGTCGTATCCGGCCAGGGCGCGGCCGTACCAGCGGCTCAGCGAGGCTGCACGGCGCAGGGTGCGTCGCAGGGCCTCTTCCGTCACGCGGGGACTGAGGATATCGTTTTCGGCGATGGCATCCGCCAG
>CASFUJ010000141.1 GCA_949297645.1 uncultured Desulfovibrionaceae bacterium | reverse complement strand
GTCTTCCCTGTGGAGACTTCCGAGCGGTGACGGGTACGACCTGAACAAGCAAAGACTCCGGACATTCCGGATGGAGGCAACATGGATTTTCAGTTTACGGAAGAACAGCTTCTTATCAAAGAAATGGCCAGGGACTTCGTCGAGCAGCATATCCGGCCCATCGCTGCGGAAATCGACGAGACGCATCGCTTTCCTTCCGAGAGCGTCCTGCCCATGGGCGAGCATGGTCTGTTCAGCTTCACTCTTCCTGAGGAATACGGCGGCACCGGCGCCGACAGCATAAGCTATGTTCTTGCGACGACAGAAGTGGCCAAGGCCAGCGCGGCTCATGCCATGATCATGGGGTCCCAGTGTTCCCTGACGGCCCCCATTCTGGTGAAATACGCCAAAGACAAGAGCATACCTGAAAGACTGGTTCCCGACATGATTGCCGGCAAAAAACTCGGCTGCTTCTGTCTGACCGAACCGGGAGCGGGCTGCGATGCCTCAGCACAGGCCACAACGGCCGTGCGCAAAGGTGACAGCTATGTCATCAACGGCTCCAAGATATTCATTACCAACGCGCCTCAGAGCGACGTGTTCATCGTGTTCGCCATGACGGACAAAAGTCGCGGAGTGAAAGGCATTTCCGCCTTTCTGGTGGAAAAGGGCACCCCGGGCCTCGGCACGGGAGCTCCCGAGCAGAAAATGGGGATGAACGCTTCCCATACCTGCGAGGTCTTTCTGAATGACTGCGTCGTTCCCGCAGGCAATCTGCTGGGCGAGGAAGGCATGGGCTTCAAAATTGCCATGCAGACGCTGGATTCCGGTCGTATCGGCGTGGCGTCCATAGCCCTGGGGCTGGCGGAAGCCTCTCTGGATTCTTCCATCCGCTATACGAAGGAGCGCATACAGTTCGGCAAGCCCATCAGCGCCAATCAGGGTATTCAGTGGATGCTGGCCGACATGGCCACCCGGCTGGAAGCGGCCCGGATGCTCACGCTCCGTGCGGCGGCCAAAAAGGACAGCGGAGAGCCCTTCACTCTGGAATCCTCCATGGCCAAGCTCTATGCCACGGAAGCGGCCATGTACATTACGGAAAAGGCTGTCCAACTGCACGGCGGCATGGGCTACACCAAAACCTACGCGGTAGAGCGTTTTATGCGCGAAGCCAAGGTCACGGAAATCTTCGAGGGGACCAACGAAATTCAGCGTATCGTCATAGCCCGGCAGATTCTCGGCTGAGGGGCGCGCCTTTCATTCTTTTAGCATACGAGGTTAAGTATGAACATCATTGCATGCTGCAAGATAGTTCCCGAGGAACAGGATATTTTCATCAATGCCGACGGCACGGTCAATACCGCCAAAGCCTCGCCCAAGATAAGTCAGTATGACCTTAATGCTCTGGAGGCGGCCGTGGAGCTGGCCGCCGGAGCAGGCGGCACGGTGACCGTGCTGAGCGCCGGCGTACCGGCTGCGCTGGATAACGCCAAGGTGCGCAAGGATATCCTGTCGCGCGGCGCGGATTCGCTGAGTGTGGTCGTGGATGCAGGACTGGAAGGCGCGCTGCCCGCACGCACGGCGGCCGTGCTTGCCGAGGCTGCACGGAACATGGATTTCGATCTCATTCTCTGCGGAGAAGGCTCCGGCGACCTGTATGCCCAGCAGGTCGGCATACTTCTCGGCGAAGCCCTGGGGGCGCCGTGCATCAACGCCGTAAGTTCCATTACCCTTGCCGACGGTGTTGCCCGTGTGGAACGTTCGCTTGAAAAGGAGACGCAGGTGCTGGAGATTCCTCTGCCAGCCGTTCTGAGCGTGACCTCCGATATCAATACCCCCCGTATTCCTTCCATGAAGAGCATACTCGGCGCAGGCAGGAAGCCTGTTCACGCCGGTACGCCGACCACCGGAGACGGGACGCTTTCGCAAACATTGTCCGTGCTTGCTCCCGAGCAGGTCAAGCGTCTCGGCGACATCATCGAAGGCGATTCCGATGAAAACATTGCCGCCTTTGCAGAAAAGCTGCGCAGGATTTTCCAGTAGCCGCTCAATCAGAAGTTCCAACAGGAGCAGAGCTTATGAGTTCCATTTCTCATGTTTTTGTCGTCTGTGCCGAGGCCGGACGTTTGGCCGAGCTTGTTTCCGGGGCCGCCGGTCTCGGGAAAGATGTTCATGTCGTATTCGTGGGCTGCGAGGAACAGGGGCGCGAAGCCTTTGCCTACGGCGCGCGGGTGCTCCATATCCTGCCGCCGCGCGAAGGTGTGATATTTGAGGAGTACGCCCCTTCCGTGGCCGCCGTTGTGACCGGCGCGGGTACGGGAACGCTTGTGCTTCTGCCGGCGGACAGACGCGGCAAGGCCATGGCCGCCAAAATCGGCGCCGCCATGGGCGCGCCTGTGGTCAACGAGGTAACGGCCGTTGCGGGAGAGGAGGGGCTTGAAGCCCGTCATACCGTGTACGGAGGACTTGCTGAGGCCGTGGAACGCAGTACGGAAGACGCTCTTGTCGTTACGGTGGCGCAGGGAGTGTTTGAAGCTGTGTCTGCGCCGGTGGAAGGCGAGGTGCGTGAAGAAATCTTTGTGCCGCCCGTCAAAGCCATACGGCTGGTGGAATCCCGCCCCCGTACGGGAGATGTGGCCGATATTGCCGCAGCCTCCCGCGTGATAGGCGTGGGACGCGGCTTTGCCAGACGGGAAGACCTTGTCCCCGTACAGGAACTGGCCGCCGCCATAGGTGCGGAAATCGGCTGTTCCCGCCCCATTGCCGAAAGCGAGCAGTGGATGGGACGCGACAGGTATGTCGGTATTTCCGGCGTGACGCTTACCGGGAATGTTTATCTTGCTCTCGGTATTTCCGGTCAGATTCAGCACATGGCCGGAGTCAGGGACGTGAAGACCATTGTGGCTGTAAACAAGGACAAGAACGCACCGGTGTTTACCTGTGCCGATTACGGCCTTGTGGGCGATGTGAACAAGGTTGTGCCCGCCCTTGTCCGGCTGCTCGGCTCCTGAGAACCTGCTGAAGAGCGTTGCGGAGGTTTTCATGGCTGAAGACAGGTTTGATCTCATAGTGGTGGGCGGCGGTCTTGCAGGTATGGCTGCTGCCGTTACGGCCGCCAGAGCGGGATTGGAGACGCTTATCATTGAGCGCGGCAACTTCGCCGGAGCGAAGAACATGACGGGCGGACGCCTCTACGCGCATACCCTGGAGCGCCTCATGCCGGGCTTTGCCGAAGAGGCTCCCGTGGAGCGCTGCGTCACGCGGGAGAAAATATCGTTTCTGACGGAAGATAGCGCTGTCACGCTGGAGTACGACGCGCCTGCCGCATCCTCGGCTTCCGCCCGTTCCTATACCGTTCTGCGCGCCCCCTTTGACCAGTGGTTCATGGAGAAGGCAGAGCAGGCCGGCGCTCAGGCCATTACGGGCGTCCGCGTGGATGATGTCATTGTCCGCGAGGGAAAGATATGCGGCGTCAGAGCCGGGGATGAGGAGCTGGAATCCGCGTGCGTGATTCTTGCAGACGGCGTGAACTCCATTCTGGCGGAGAAGCTGGGCATGGTGAAGCGTCTCTCCGCGCATAACTGTGCGGTGGGCGTGAAGGAAGTCATCGAACTGACGCAGACGCAGATGGAGGACCGCTTCGGTTGTCGCGACGACCAGGGAACGGCCTGGCTGTTTGCCGGCAGTCCCTCCGCCGGATACATGGGCGGAGGCTTCCTCTACACCAATAAGAATACCGTATCCCTGGGCGTGGTGTTCGGACTGCACAATGCGGCCGGGCTCAGCAGAAGCGTGCCTCGGCTGCTGGAGGACTTCAAGCATCATCCGGCGGTCATCCCTCTGGTGGAAGGCGGCAAGCTGGTGGAATACTCCGGACATGTGGTTCCTGAAGGCGGCTTTTCCATGGTGCCGGAACTGGTGCGGGACGGTGTGCTCCTTGCCGGTGACGCTGCCGGGCTCTGCCTCAACGTGGGCTATACCGTCCGGGGCATGGATTTGGCCGTCGAGTCCGGACGCCTTGCCGCCGAGGCCGTCATACGGGCGGCCCGCGCCGAAGACTTCAGCGCGACGCAGCTTTCCTCCTATCGGACGGCCCTGGAAGAGAGCCTTGTGTTCAAGGATATGAAGCTGTACGGCAAACTGCCTGCCTTCCTCGATAATAGAAGACTGTTCGTGGATTATCCCGATATGGCTGCCGGCATCATGTCCGATATCTTCACCGTTGACGGCCCGTCCGTTCCTCTGCGCAGAAAGCTGCTGGCCAGAGCCCGTAAGGTGGGGATACTGAATCTGGTGAAGGATGCCGTAAAAGGAGTGAGCGCCCTATGAGTGAACAGACCTTGAACGTTGATGTGAAGCTTGGGGTCAACAAGTTTTTTGTGGACGAGCAGAATCCGCATATAGAACTTGTGGAACACCCTGACTCCGATAGGTTCCGCCTGCTGGAGATGGCCTGTCCGGCAGGTCTGTACAGGCGTGATGAAAACGGAACATTCCACTTCGATTGCGCCGGTTGCCTTGAATGCGGTACCTGCCGGATTCTTGCCGGGGACACCGTTTTGAAAAAATGGGAATTCCCTCTGGGAACCATGGGCATTGAATACCGGTACGGATAAACGGCGGTTGCAGGAAAAGCATGAGAGCCCGTGCGGGGAACAGCCCCGCACGGGCTCTTCTGCAACAGGGGCTCCGCCTTCGAAAGGGAGGCTGGACGAAAGCTGCGTGACGGGAAATTTTTTCATTCAGGAAAAGACCGAGTTTTTCGGATATAGAACCGGAGGGGAGCGGGGTATTGTAATTTTAAGTAAAATTCATTAATGATGCATTTAGCTGGTCAACAATTTCGGATGGAGCTGAATTCAGCAGGTGCGGACATGATAAATTTTCTTTCAGCCATTTTTGAAGAAATGGATGAAATGGTCTATATCGCCGATATGGACAGCCACGAAATTGTATATATGAACAGACAGCTTCGTGAGTCGCTGGGCTATTTTTCAGAACAGGAATATGCGCATAAAAAGTGCTATAAAGTTCTTCAGGGAGGAAATGCTCCCTGTGCTTTTTGCAATAATACGGCGTTGTCGGAAAAAAGTTCATTTCATGGGTACACAGAAATTCCTTTTTGAATAAGTATTTTCTGATAAAGACTTCCAAATTTGTCTATAATGAAAGAAACTATCGCATTGAAATAGCTGTTCCAGTGATATACACCGTAGTAGAGCACCAGAACC
>CASFUJ010000140.1 GCA_949297645.1 uncultured Desulfovibrionaceae bacterium | reverse complement strand
TCCACAGCGGCAGTCTCGGCAATGACCCGCGTTACATCCGTATTCTCGAGGCCGCGGGCGTCATCGCGGAAAAGGCGAAGGCCACGCTGCTGCCCGTGCGCATCGACGGCGCGACAAGTTCCATGTTCTCCTACATGAGGCACAAGGGCCGCCGCCGCTGGTTCCCGCGCATCACCGTGAGCGTGCTTGAGCCGCAGTCCTTCCGGCCCGCCGGGGCCATGCCGCCGCGCGAGCGGCGCAGACGCATGGGCGAGCGGCTCTACGACATCATGACCGAGCTTGAGTACCGTTCCGGCATGGAGCGCAAGAACCTCATGCAGTCGCTCATGGAGGCCGCCGCGCTTTCCGGCCGCCGCTTCCCCATCGCGGAAGACCAGGACAGACACAAGCTCACCTACGGCGCGCTGCTGCTCAAGCTCTGGGTTCTCGGGCGCGCCTTCCGCCGCATTTTCAAGGGCGAGGAAAAGGTGGGCTTTCTGCTGCCCACCTCCCTGCCGGGTCTCGTCGCCTTCTTCGGGCTGCACGCGGCGGGACTTGTGCCCGCCATGCTGAACTTCACCTCCGGCATATCCTCCGTGCTTTCCTGCTGCTCCACGGTGAAGCTCTCCTTCGTGCTCACCTCAAGGCGTTTTCTTGCCCTTGCCGACCTCACGGCCATGGAGCATGCGCTGAAGGACGCGGGACTCAAGGTCGTCTATCTGGAAGACGTGGCGAAGAAGCTCACCTTGGGCGACAAAATCGGCGGTTTTCTCGCCGCCAGACTGCGCCTTGCCCCTTCCACCTCCCCGGACGCTCCGGCCGCGGTCATGTTCACTTCCGGTACGGAAGGCGTGCCCAAGGCCGTGCTCCTCAGCCATTTCAACATCACATCCAACCGTCATCAGGCCCTCAGCATGCTCACCGTGGGCGCTGGCGACAAGCTCTTCAACTGTCTGCCCATGTTCCATGCCTTCGGTCTCGGCATCTGCACGCTGCTGCCCGTGCTCGCCGGGGTGAGGGTGTTCCTTTATCCCTCGCCGCTGCATTACCGCATCGTGCCGCGTCTTTTCTATGAGAGCCAGTCCACCATCATCTGCGGTACGGACACCTTCTGCGCAGGCTACGCCCGCTACGGCCAGCCCTACGACTTCTGCCACGCCCGTCTCGTCATCATCGGCGCGGAGAAAATGCGCGAGAGCACCCGCCGCGTGTGGCTGGACAAGTTCGGCGTGGATCTTTTTGAAGGTTACGGCGCCACGGAGACCGCGCCGCTCATTTCCGTGAACACGCCCGCCTACCGCAGGGAGGGGAGCGTGGGGCGTCCCGTGCCCGGTCTTGAGTGCCGTCTTGTGCCCGTGCCCGGCATCGACGAGGAGAATACCGGCGTTCTGTGGGTGAAGGGCGACAACGTCATGCTCGGGTACATGCGCTCCGCCGCGCCCGGCGTGCTGGAGCCGCCCGTAGACGAGAGCCTTGCCGATACCTTTGCCGAAAAGGGCGAGGGGGACGACGGCGCGGGCTGGTATGAAACCGGCGACATCGTGCACATGGACGGCGAGGGCTTCATCTTCATCCGCGGCCGCGCCAAGCGCTTTGCCAAAATCGGCGGGGAAATGGTGTCCCTTGCCGCGGTGGAGGAGGCGCTCCGGGAAATCTGGCCCGAGGCCGTGCTCGGCGTGGTGGCCATTCCCGACCCGCGCAAGGGCGAGCAGCTCGCCCTCGTCATCGATACCGAAAACGTGACCACAAGCCGCATCGCCGCGCACTTTGCCAGTCGCGGTCTCTCCCCGCTCTGGACGCCCAAGCGCATCGTGAGCGTGAAGCAGGCCCCGCTCCTCGGCTCCGGCAAGTTCGACTACCGAAAGGCCCGCGAAATGGCGGAGCAGGGGTAGGGGAACGGATAGGTTTTGCGAAGCCGGGCCTGTCCCGGCTTTTTTGCGCGCGGCATGAGCGGCCCGCAGAAAGGAAGCGGAACCTGTCGATTCGGAGGGAGCTTTCTGTCGGCGGGGGGACGGGCCTCGTCGTCTTTATGTGGTCTTTGTCCATCGGACGCGGGAGCGGTGAGCAGACGCCCCGGGCATGCGTGCCCTGAGGCATGAAAGGCCGCGGACGGGGACGCGCCGGGCGGAGCATGAGAAAACACGCCGGAGCGCTTCCCGGCTGTCCGCGGGGTTTTCGGGTTGCGGCGGGAAGAGGCCGCGGGGCGCGCAGAGGACGCAACGGCGGTCCTTACCGGAACGCGGGGCCGCCCGCAGGAGGCGTCGCGCCTTGCAGCGGAAAGGAAGCCTCCGCGAGGCGTATGCAGCGGGGAAGTCCCCCATCAAAGTGCGGCACGCCCTCTGCGGGAGTCCATCGTCCTTTTGAGGTTGGAGTCTCCTGCACACGGCGCGGCAACCCCGACCCGGTTTTCCACGCCGGTGGTGGAGAAGCAGCCGCGCACGGCGCGGCAAAACGGCTCTTCGGCTCCGCCGGGCGCGCGGGAGTGGAGCTTCGGAGCAGGGCGGGCAGGACGGCGTTCAGGCCGGAACCGTCGCGGTCCTGCACGCGGCGTTTCGGCAGGCAGGCGCGGGACGGTCTGCGCGGTTTTCATCGTAAGATGTTCGTCCGGCAGGCGCGGGCAGCGTCATGGGCATGGGGAGAGGGAATACCGGGAGGCCTTCCGTCAGGCGCGCAGGAACAGGGGGCCTCTGTGGGCGTCAGCTTCCACCTTTGAAGCCTTTCGCAGCGCGCAGGAGAGGGGGCTTTGCGCGCCGCAGATCCTCCCTTCAAACCGCGGTTCCATGCACTGCTGCCTCTCCGTCTGCGGCGCAGAGCACAGGGCCGCCTCCCATGATTCTCCGCGCCGTTGCCCGCGTGGACGCCGCTTCGCGCGCAGGGCCTTACCCGCGAGGTGCCTATGCGTAATGAATGCTGGGGCGTGGCGTCGCCTCGCGCGCAGGGCCTCCCTTCCCCCGACGTGCTCAGGCGAAAGGGCGTCATGGACGCCGCTTCGCGCGCAGGGCCTTCCCTTCAACCCGCGGTTTCGCGCGTCGCGGGGCCGTCTGCTGCGCAAAGAGAGCTGCGGCCCGCTCCGTCTCTGCACAACGTCCTCTTTTTTTGCTTCCGCGGGCGTTTTGTCCGACGGCCCCCGGAAAAAAGAGTTCACGGCGTCGGCGTTCAGTTCGCCGGGTGCTTGGCTGCAACGACTTCCTGTTCCGTCATGACGTTCAGAAAGGCGGTGAGCGCGGCGGCCGGAACATGGAGGGTGATGCGGCCGCCTTCCGTGGTCATGCGCGGCGCCTGAGCCTGCCGCCCCTGAAAGAAGGCGCGCAGACCCGTTTCCACCTCGCTGCCGCCCCTGGTGGAGAAGGTATAGCCCTGCCTGCCGTCCTCTCTGATGTGCCATTCCTGGCGCGGGCCGGAAAGCTGGGGATGGCGGAGCCGCACTTCCCCGGAAGGGGAGGTCATGCGGGTGGGCGAGGTCAGCTTCTCCAGCGCGTCCAGCGCTTCGAGAACGGGCGGCCGGGCGTCCAGAAAGCGGATGCGCTCGCCGAACACCTCGTCGAGAATGTAGTCCCGGCGGGCGATGAAGGCCGTCTTCATCTCTTCCACCCGGCGGAGCATGCCCGAAAGTTCTTCCTTTTCGGCGGGGCTTCTCTGTCCGTTCATCTCCTCGCGCAGCCACGCGGCGTAGCTGTCGAACACGCGCATGTCCGCGCCGTTTTTTCTCATGTCCGCAAGCTGGCGCACGCCCTGCATCTTTTCCATGTAGGAGGAATCGTCGAACATGGAGAAGTTCTTGAAGCGCATGTTCTTTCTGTGCGGCTGGTCGAAGGAGAAGTCGGAGTGGACGTTGCGGAACGTCATGAAGCCTTCCAGAGAGTGTCCCGGGTCGATGGCGGCGAAGGTGTCGCCCATGCGCCCCTTGTTGTCGCCCCTCGAGCCTATGGCGTCGCGGTCGGCCATCATGAGGAAGAGAATCTTGTTCCTGCCCCAGCCTTCCACCACGGGGTCGCTTTCCCTGTTCGAACCTCCTGCCGCGGGGCGCGTGAGTATGCCGTCGCGGAGATTGCCGGCGAAGTCGCAGAAGCGCAGTTTCTGCCCGGTCGCGTCCGTCATGCTCATGTGTTCCGCCTCCACCATGAGCTTGAGCGAGCCGTCGGCATAGGTGGCGGGTACGAGCCGCGCCTTCTGCGATTCTATGCCCATGGCCTGCATGAGGTCGGTGGCCAGCGTTTCCTTGAGCGCGGCCTGATTGGCCTTGACGCGGGTCTTGGCCGTGAAGGCGCGGTGAAAGAAGCCCTTGGCCGTGCGCGTGGGAACGCGCAGTTTGTGCCGGACAAGGGTTTTGTCCGACTCGGCGTAGTCCATCTTCACATAGTGGATGTCCGCGAAGTAGGCGTCGTTTTTCCGGATGTGCTGCTCAAGGTGGGGCTGAATGTCGGCGTCGTTCATGAGCGCGGTCATGAGGGCCTTTTTTGTCGCGGCGTCGAGGCCGCGCGTAAGGTCGCCGCCGGAAGGGGCCGTGCCCTGCGCCCGGAGAAAGGCCGCGGCCTTTGCGCGTATGTCGTTGCCGAGGGCGGTCATGTCGCGCAGGGAGGCGTGCGCCGCGGTGCCGTCCGGCGGAAGAAGACCGCCTTCCAGGGCCTTTTCCAGAAAGGCTTCGGCCTGTGCGTTCCACCGTGTGCCGGAAGTGAGCATGCTCTGCGTGTGCTCCGGCAGCCACGCCATGTGCGCTTCGAAGCCCGGCTCCACGCCCTTCTGCTTGAGACGGACGAACTCGAACTTGCCGAGGCGGTCGCCTTCCCGGAGCGTGCCGGCCTTCACCTTGTCTTCCACGTTGTATTCGTAGCGCTGTCCGTTGAGAAGTTCGATACCCTTCGGTCTGGCTCCGGCGTTGCGGGTGAGCTGGATGAGGCGCGTCGCGAGCTGCCCGACCTCGTTGTCGGAAAGAGGCTTCCCGCTGGGGGAGACTTCGTCCAGCATGGGGCCGAGCATGCTTTTCAGGGATTCGGGAGAGACCGCTCCCGGGTTCTGCAGCACGCCGCCCATCATGCTCCGCTGGGAAAAGAGGCAGAGCACCCTCGCCATGCCGGAGGCGCGGGCCTGCTCCTTGGCCTGATGGATGACGCTGCGTATTTCCCGGCTGGAAAGGGGGCGCGAAGAGGAACTTCTGTAGTTCAGGGAGCTGACCACGTCCGCGCCGAAGTGGGCGCGCAGGGCTTCGGAAAAGGCCTGCCGAACCTCGGCGTTCCTGA
>CASFUJ010000139.1 GCA_949297645.1 uncultured Desulfovibrionaceae bacterium | reverse complement strand
GGAACGCTGACGGGAGAAATGCTGCGTCTGGAACACCTCATCATGCTTCTGGCCCACAAAATATCCACGGTGTTCGGACGCATCGGAAAAAGACAGCGCAGTTCTCTGGAATACGTACGGGAACAGTTTTCCATCTTTCTTGTGGTGTTCGCCTTCAGCGGACTGGGTTTTTTCGGCGCCATGCAGGAAGGTCTCACCTCCGACCCATCCCTTCTCGTCATCAAAGCGCTGCTGGATTTTCCCACGGCTCTGTTCATAGCCGCCAACACGGGAGCCATCATCGGTATTCTCTGCGTTCCCCAGTTTCTTGTGCAGATGCTGGTTCTGCTGTCGGCAGGCTTTGTCGGACAGTACACTACCCCGTTTCTGCTGGACAACTTTTCCGGCTGCGGCGGCTTCATCATGCTGGCCACAGGGCTGCGTACCTGCGGCATCATGCAGTTTCCCATCCTGAGCATGCTGCCGGCCATTCTCTACGCCATGCCCATCACCCTTCTCTGGCTTCAGTTTTTCGGACAGGCCTAATGTTCCGCCTGCGTACGTCTCCTTTCTTCCCCGAAGGCAACTTTTCTTCCTGACCCAGGCCGGGCGCCCCTCGCCTTCTCCGCCTTGGCGGTCGCGGGGATGTCCCGTCCGGGAAAAGAGCGCCTGTCGGACTTTTCAAAACGCCCTGCAACGGCTATGCTGAAAAAACACGACAGGTTATTTCAGGAGACCAGCAGCCATGCATACGTTCTACCTCCCGCCCGGACAATGGGGCGGACGCCTTGAGCTCTCCGGCGCGGAAGCGCATCACATGGGACGCGTTCTGCGCCTGCATCCCGGTGACGAGGTGCTTGTGCTCGACGGTGAAGGCAGGGAAGCTCTCTGCCGGATTCTTCAGATAGGCAGACAGTCCGCCCTGCTGGAGCCCGTGCAGGAAAAACGTCATCCCAGACCCTCCTCCGGCGTCGTTCTCGCCGTCGGCTGGGGCAAGGAGGCGCGCCGCGGCTGGATTCTGGAAAAATCGGTGGAACTCGAGGCTGCCGGTCTGTGGTTCTGGCAGGCAAAGCGCAGTCAGTTTCCGGTACCCACGGACGCCAGAGAAAACTGGCACGCCTCCCTCGTCGCGGGAGCCAAACAGTGCCGCAATCCCTGGCTGCCGGAACTGCGTACGCTTCCCGGCGGTGTGGACGAACTTATCCGGTCCTCCCAAAATTTCGAGCATCGTCAGGTGCTGCTGGAAAGCGGACTACCCGGCCAGTCCTTCATGTCGGCGGAGCATCTCGGATTGCCGGGAAGAACCCTCTGCGTCATCGGACCGGAGGGCGGTTTCACGCCCGACGAGGCAGACAGGCTCATTCAGGCCGGATTTCAGGCCCTCAGCATGGGAGAGAGAGTTCTTCGCTGGGAAACCGCGGCCATGATGGCCCTCGGTCTGCACTGGTGGCAACGTCAGCACCCCGGAGCTTCGCTATGACCCGCCCTCTCCCGGAAAGCCTGCGGCCCGACGACCTCGAGCATTTCGTAGGCCAGCCTCATCTGCGCGCACAGATACAGGCGCTGCTCAACGGTCCGCACCTGCCGAGCCTGCTGCTGTTCGGGCCGCCCGGCTGCGGCAAGTCCACCCTCGCCCTCATTCTGGCCCGCGCCACAGGCAGGAAGATGCTCCGCCTGTCCGCCCCGGAGGCGGGCATACAGCAGATGCGTCGCCAGCTCTCCGGCGTGGACGTTCTGGTACTGGACGAGCTGCACCGTTTTTCCAAGGCGCAGCAGGACTTTTTCCTGCCCATACTTGAAAGCGGCGAAATCACCATGATTGCCACCACAACGGAGAATCCCTCCTTCAGTGTGACAAGGCAGCTTCTGTCACGCCTTCATGTCCTGCGCCTGAAACCCCTCGGACGTGACGACATGCTGGCGCTTGCACGGCGCGGCACGGAAAAAACAGGCGCGTCCTTCCCTGACGATGTACTGGAATTTCTTTCCGCGCTGGCCAACGGGGATGCGCGTTCCCTGCTCAACCTGATAGAATACGTCTCTTCCCTGCCGGAAGAACAGCGTACGCTTTCCGGCGTGCAGAAAGTCATGCCGGACATCGTGGCGCGACATGACAAGGACGGAGACAGCCACTACGAGCTGGCTTCCGCCATGATCAAGTCCATACGCGGCAGCGACCCGGACGCGGCCCTCTACTATCTGGCCTGCCTGCTGGAGGGCGGAGAAGACCCGCGCTTCATCTGCCGCCGTCTCATTCTTTCCGCGTCGGAAGACGTGGGACTGGCCGACCCGCAGGCCCTGCCCATGGCTGTGGCCTGCCAGCAGGCCGTGGAGTTCGTCGGTATGCCGGAAGGATACATTCCTCTGTCCGAAACCGTCGTCTATCTGGCGCTCGCTCCGAAGAGCAACTCCACCTATGCCGCCTACCACAACGTCACGCGGGAGATAAAGAACACCGGCATACAGCCCGTGCCGCTGCACCTTCGCAACGCCGTGACCAGAATGCAGAAGCAATGGGGCTACGGCAAAGATTATCAGTATCCGCACAATTTTCCCGGCGCCTGGGTGGACCAGGAGTATCTGCCGGAAACCGTCGTCGCACGACGTTATTATCAGAGCAAGGATCAGGGGGAGGAGCCGCGGCTCAACGCCTGGCATAAACGCCATCGCCGCCTCGCGCCCCCGGAAAAGAAATAACCCCGGAAGGACCTATGGAACGACACTTTTCATGCAATTACCGCTCGCAGAAACGTAAGGCCGTCAGCTTTCCCTCCCTGCGCTTCTACGCCTCTCTTGTCCGCATCATGTATCAGGCGGGCCGCATAGCTTCGCGCGGAGAGTACAACGCCGAACGCTGGGTCTATGACAGCTTCCTCGTCGGCAGCCTTATGGAAAGAATCGGGACGCCCATCGTCATAGAAGGCATAGAAGTACTCGACAGGGAAGGCCCCTGCGTGTTCGAAGCCAACCACATGAGCACGCTGGAAACGTTTTTCCTGCCCTGCATCATCCAGCCCCGCAAGGATGTGACCTTCGTGGTAAAGAAGTCCCTGCTGGACTATCCCTGTCTCGGCCCGGTTCTTGCCTCGCGCGACCCGCTGGCTCTCGGACGGGCCAATCCCCGGGAAGATCTGGCCGTAGTGCTGGACGGCGGGAAAAAACTGCTGGAACAGGGGCGTTCGGTCATCATCTTCACGCAGGGCAGCCGCAAGCCTGAAGTCAGAGAGGAGGATTTCAATTCCCTCGGCGTGAAACTGGCGCGCAAGGCAGGCGTTCCCGTCGTGCCCGTAGCCCTCAAGACGGACGCATGGGGAGAAGGTTCCTTCATCAAGGACGTGGGCTGGATACGTCCGCAGTTTCCCGTGCATGTGCGCTTCGGCGAACCGGTGGACATCAAGGGACCGGGCCGCGAGGAACATGCCGCCATCGTCCGCTTCATTAAAGACAGTTTCGACGAATGGGTTTCCGCCGATGGCAAGGCATGATGACTGTTCCGCCGCCATCGTCCGCACGCTCTGCGAAAGAGCGGGCTTTTCACTGACCATGGAGCAGGCCTCCCAGCTTGCGGGATATCTTTCCCTTCTCATGCAGTGGAACAGAAGGATGAATCTCGTGGGCGCAAGACACTGGAGAGACGCGCTGGAAGAGCTGATACTCGACTCCTTCCACCTTGCCGCTTTTCTTCGTGAGCGCATACTTCCCGCCCTTCCCGAATCTCCCGTGACCTGGGACCTCGGTTCGGGGGCGGGGCTGCCGGGCATACCGCTGCGCATGGTCTGGCGGCAGGGTTCCTACTGGATGGTGGAATCGCGCGACAAGCGCACCATCTTCCTCTCCACCGTGCTGGCCCGCCATCCTCTCGGAGACACGCATGTTTTCCGGGGCCGTGCGGAACAGTTCATGGAAGGAAAAAAAGCCGACCTCATCGTCAGCCGGGCCTTCATGCCGTGGAAAGAGCTGCTCGGCTTCGTGCAGGGACATCTCTCCCCGGAAGGACAGATTGTCTTCCTTTCCCGGGAAGAGCTGAAGGAGGAAGATTCCCTGCCCTGGCAGGCCACGGCCACGGCAAAGTATCTCGTCAACGGCACGGCGCGGTATTTCTGCGCCTTCAGGGAAAAAGAAGTCCCTCTTTCCTGAAAAAAAACGCTTTCTTCGTCTGAACCGCCCTTCGCCCGGACCGGCGCCTCTTCCCGCAGGAAGAGAAGTCCCCCCGGGCGAGGGGCGGGTCTTCGATGATACCAGCTTTCGGGAAGGGGCTATAGAACCTGCTTCGCAGCCTCCGCTTTCTGAAACGGCCGCCACATCAGGCCACAAAAACCTCACGCATACCGCCGGCGCCACCGGTACTGAAAAGGCCGGAGCCGAGAGAAGCCTGAACGACGACTGCACTCATGTTGCCGCCTCCGCGTCAGAAAGGCTCGAGAAGGACTTCTTTCCTCCCGCTTTTCCCTTGTACCGCTCAAGTTCCTACGCCGCCACAAGACAGAAAACGCAGCAGGAAGGCCGAAGACGGGCGTGGAGAATTTCCCGACGCCCCGCAGCCGCCGATTCTCCCCCCCCCTTCCGCATGCGTTTCATGGCGTTACCGCCCGACTGCCGCATTGGAGGAAGCAGAAGAACACGGCCTTTCCCGAACATTGAGATACGTCATCGCCGGTTCTCCGACACGAAAAAGGCCCGGAGAAAACCGGGCCTTCAGGGCAGACACGAAAGGAACGTCGCGTCGTTCCTTCTTTTCCGTCAAAACGGATTATCCGTTCAGCTTGCGCTGTTCGGTCACCTTGTCGATGTATTTCTGACGGCATTCATAGCTGCAGAAGTGCAGCGTCTGGTCGCCGTTGCGCACGGTGATGGAACCGTTCTTGTCCACATAGGTCCCGCACACCGGGTCCTGTACGAGCTCTCCGGACTCCATGCGCTTTTTCTGCTGCTGGGCTTCCTTTTCGGCTTTTTTCTTGTTGTCGTTCATGAACAGGCGGTACAGGACATAGCAAACCAGTGCGAAAATGGCGACCTTGATAATCATACTCTCTCCTGAGCGGGGGCTGGCGTTGAGGCAGGGCACTGCGGGAACAGCGCGGACGAGTTGAATCTATTGGAAAATGGCGGAACCTTCAAGACGGTAGCGCAGTCTGTCGAGCAACGTCCGCACGGCCGTCCCGTCGGGCATGCGAAGTTCCGGCGCGATTTCAAGCAGGGGCACCAGAACAAAGGCCCGCTCCGCCATGCGCGGATGGGGAAG
>CASFUJ010000138.1 GCA_949297645.1 uncultured Desulfovibrionaceae bacterium | reverse complement strand
TTCGGTGAGGTCTTCGGCAAGTTCCTGCCGCTGCTTCGGCGAAAGGGCGGGGGAGGGCATGAAGCCGCTGCGCACGGGATGAAACACGGGGTCCGGGCCTTTGGGGCGCGAAAGCACCTTCAGCCCGCATCCGGGAGCGAGACCTTCGGCCATGGCCCGGGCCGAGGCCATGGTGCGCTCCTCGTTGTCGGCGTAGAAAAGGACGCTGCCTTCCGGCGGACATTCCGACTCGGGAAGAAGTCCGCTGAAGGAGAAATTCTGACGCAGGGCCGTCCATTCGGCCCGCAGAAGAGCCGCGCCGCGTCCGGTAAGGTAACCGGGGGGCGTGTTCCAGTCGGGCCAGGGCCTTTTGCTCCAGGCGGCCAGCGTCTCAGGCATCTGGGTGGGGGGACGCACGCCGTGGCGGCTGAGCGCCACCACCTTGAGCAGCCGGGGCTGCACTTCGGCGGCCTGTACCGTACGGGGAGCAAGGGAAGGAAAACAGCAGACGAAGGCCGCCAGTGCGGCGGCGACAGAAACGCAGCGCATGATTCAGCTCCTTTTCCTGTGTTTGGAAAAGTATGTCATGCGCAGTGTAACCGGGCAAGGATTTTCGTCTGTTATGAGAGTATGTTAGAACGCTCTTGCAAAAGGTCTGGAGGCTTTTTCCGCCGCTTGTCCGGGCGACCTGGAAGAGGCGGGAGGAAAAGCGCAGGTCTGCCTTCGCCTGGAAGTTTCCTGCACGGAATGGGCCGACGTTTCGATATAACTCCCGTTCCGGGAACAGGAGTATCCCCCCCCGTACACGACACGGACGGCGTCAGCGCCGGAGCGTTGGCAGGTCGGGAGAAAGCGCGGAAGGAGGCTTCCTGAGCGTCTCCCGGAAGACATGGAAGGCGAGAAGTCCGTCTTCGCGGGGAAGGCGGCAGGTCAAGCATCCGCTCGAATTCGGAACGTCGGAGAGGTTCGTCTCCGCGGGGAAGGAGGGGAAGGGGCCGCGTATCGTGAGAGACGGGAGCGGGTTTCGGACCGGATGAGGGGACGTGAGGCCGAACGGCGGTACATGCTCTCTGCCGTTGCGGCCGGACGTATGGTTTCGCATGGGCCTGTTGCTTCCGTCAGCCCCGGCGCCTCGCGGGGACGGGACAGGCGCGTCAGACGGGGGCGCGTTGCCCCGGATGCGGAAAACAGCAGAGCACGGGCGTCACACCCGTGCTCTGCCTGTTAAAGAGGTTCCTGTCGCGCGGTGGGGCTACAGTCCCCGCGAGGGGTCGCGGCGCTCTTCCACATCGGGGAAGAAGTCCGGGTCGTCCTTGTGTTCGGCGGAAACGTAGAAGGAGCAGAAGCAGGCGCCGTATTCGGCGATGTCGGCATCGCGATAGACGCAGGGGCAGATGATGTCGCTGTCCTTATGCCTGTCGTCACAGGCCAGACGGCACGGACAGCACATGTAGCCGTAGCGCTCCTTGTTGGCCAGCAGGCTTTCGGCCGTGCCGAGGCAGTGGTCGTGGTCTGCGTGAAGATAGTATCCTTTGTTCGCGGCGCTTTTGGCCAGATGATCAAGCAGCTGTTCCGGCGTCATGAATCAGTGCCTCCTGCATGAGCTGTTTGCGGAACCCGATGATCACCTTGCCTCCGGGCACGATGATGGTGGGAAAGGTTCCGCGGGGATTGTAGGTACGCACTTTTTCCATGAGTTCGGAACGCTGCGAACCGGAATATTCATCCAGATAGATGACGATGTAGTCCACATTGTTGGCATCGAGGAACTTCCGGGTATTCTTGCAGTGCTGGCAGGTGGTGAGAGCGTACATGATGGGCTTTTCGGAAATGGGGTTCATGCCGAGAGCAAAGAGCGCCGGGTCGCCCTGAGGTTCCGCATCCTTAACGTCGGAGGGGGTGGAAGGATTCTTTTTCTTCAGAACGAGAACCGCTATGACGGCGATGACGACAACGGCGGCGAGAATGGCTATGGAAGAATTCATGGGAAGCTCCTTGAGAGAGTGTCCCCGGTGTTGTCCGGGTAGAAAAAGTATGCTCTTTTCACGAAAAAAAGCCAGAGGCAAAGCCTTTGTTCCGGCGTAAAATGCGCAGAAAGCGCCGCAATTCAGTCTTCTCTTCCCTTTTTGCGCGCCTCTCGACCCTCCGGATGCGGGCGCGTATGCTCCTGCGGGCGCTTGTTGTCCCGTGAAGGGCCGTGCGGACGCCTGCCGTTTTCCTTGTCTCCGCGGGGGCGCGCGGCGCGCTCGTCTTTTCTTTGCGTCTCTTCCTGCCGATATCCGGCCCGGCCGCCCTGTCTTCTTGTATTGTCATGGGGATGCGCGGCGCGTCCGTCCTGTTCTTTCGCGTCAGAGCGCGGCCTCCCGCCCCGGCTGCCGCGCGTCTGCTCCCTCTCTTCGCGTCGCTGGGGGAAGGGGCGTTCGCGCGAAGGCGAGGGCGCGGTGCGCATATCGTCCAGAGCAAGGATGACGGCGCGGGATTTCATGTCCTTCTCCCTTGTGGGCCGGGCGTCGCACAGCGCGCCTGCAGGCAGATGGGAAGAGGCTGGAATGAGCCCGAGACCCAGCGCCGTGCAGGCGTAACGGGCGCGTCCCGGGTAGCCGGGCACCACGAAGGCGTCGGAGATGATGCGCGCGCGCACGCGGCGGGCCCGGGAAGGTGCGCCCTCTTCGACGCGTTCCTCCTCGTGCAGCTTTCTGAGCAGCAGGAAGGACAGGCTGACGGAATCCTTGTCCAGCCCGGCGCGTGCGGACAGCTCCCGCAGGGTTGCAGGGGCATGTTCGGCCGGGGCGTTCACATGGCACCAGGCCGTGGAGCGCCTGTCCAGCATGGGGCAGCGTCCGGCATGGGGACACGGGGCAACAGGCGTGAAAAGAGGCTCCAGACCGAAATCTTCGTCTTCGTCGAAGTCGTCCTCATCTTCAAACCTGTCTCGTCCGGCCTGCTCCTCGCGCAGGGCGAAGGTGGTGAGGTCCTGGTATTCCGGCTCTTCCTCCACGCCGCCCAGAGCGCTTTTGCGAAGGTGCGCCACAAGGCGGCCGCCCTGCCGCGTGCCCGGCTCCACGGACAGCAGAAGTCCTTCTTCGGTCATCATGTCCGAAAGGCTTTCCAGAAGCTCGCGCATGCGGTCGGCCATCTGATGGCCGGGCTTTGCGCGGCGCTCTTCCATCTCGTTGAGCACGTTGCCGAGGGTGGCCATCCACAGACTGCCCGGCTTTGCGTACAGGCGGCGGGGCGCAAGCGTCACGGGCGCGCGCATGGTGCGGACGGTCCACGGGCTTTCGGGATCGAGTTCTGCGCGCAGATGGTCGAAGATGTTTTTGCCGAGTTCAAGAATGTGCGGCGTGGTGTCGCTTGCCACCAGCGTTACGGGGCGTCTGCGCAGGTCCGGTCGGGAAAGCCACAGCGCCATGGGCAGGGTGAGCGGTCCGCTGCCCATGTCGAGAATGAGCGGCTCTTCCGGGATACGGCCGAAGTCGAGACCCGGCAGCAGCGCGGAGAGCCGTACGAGGTTCCACGGCAGAAAATAGCGCAGATAGGCCGAGGTGAGCCGGGGCGATGTCCAGTACGGACGGGCAAGCGCGTCGCGTTCCGTGGTGAGCAGGGCGGAAAGGTCGCGGCATGCCATGGAGAGGTCGCGCCTTTGCGAGCCGTTCATGGGCATGACGGTGTCGAGTATGTGGAAAAGCCGCTCCAGCGCCTCACGGGCAAAACTGTCGGGAGCGGAAAAGAGGGGAGTGGTCATGGGATTTCCTGTGCGGGGAAAAAGTGCTGTCGTACTGCGCTGAAAGGGTGGCGTAAACCGGCAGGAATTGCAAGGCGAAACATACGGGGCGGCACCTGCTTCATGCAGATTCCGCCCCGTCGGGGAAGTGGGAAAAAGGCTGATGGTTGTCATGCGACCCGGTTCGTCGGGGCGCGCTCCGGAAGCATGTCGCGGGCTCTTTTGTCGTCCTCTCCGTCACGCAGGAGCCCGGCGTGCCTCTGTTAGCCCGGATAGCGTCCGGTACGGGCCATCTCCTGAAGGTTGGCGATGCGCTCTTCCATGGGAGGATGGGTGCTGAACATGCGGCGCAGGGAATCGCCGGTGAGCGGAGACACGATGAACATGTTTTCCGTGGCGGGGTTGGCCTGCATGGGAATGTGGCGGCTGTAGGCGTCGAGGTTGTTCAGCGCTCCGGCAAGAGCCATGGGGTCGGCGCAGTAGGAAGCGCCCGAGGCGTCGGCCATGTATTCGCGGCGGCGGGAGATGGCCATCTGAATGAGCGCGGCCGCGAGAGGGCCGAGTATCATCATGGCGATGGCCGCAAGGGGATTGCTGTTGCCGTCCTCGTCGCGTGCTCCGCCGAAAATCATGGAGAACTGCAGCATGTTGGCGATGGCCGTGATGGCCGAGGCCAGCACGCCGGCCACGGTCTGGATGAGAATGTCGCGGTGGGCGATGTGGGCCATTTCATGGGCCAGGACGCCGCGCAGCTGTTCGGGCGGCAGAAGGCGCATGATACCGTCGGTCACGGCAATGACGCCGTGTTCCGGATCGCGTCCCGTGGCGAAGGCGTTGGGAGCCTCCTGCGGAACGATGTACAGGCGGGGCTTGGGCACGCCCGCTCTTTGAGCGAGTTCTTCCACCATCTGGTGCACCATGGGAGCATCTTCCGGAGAGAGCTCCTGCGCGCGGTACATGGAAAGGACGATCTTGTCGGAAAACCAGAAACTGCCGATGTTCATGATGACGGCGAAGACAAGGGCGATGAGTATGCCCTGTCTGCCGCCGAGGGCGCTGCCCATGACGATGAGCACGGCGGAAAGGCCGGCCATGAGCAGAAGAGTTTTAAGTTGGCTGGTCATGTTCGCTCCTGATGTTGACTGGTCGTGAAGGCCGTATGCAGGGAGAATAATCACGCTTGAACTCCCTGCCAAGGGCGGAATGGTTGCAAATTGTTGCAGGCGGATTCTCCCGTCCGGCCGTGGCAGGAGAAGAGGGAGGGCGTTTTGTTGTGCGGGAAGGAAGGGGATGAGGCCCGGGAGTCGGTCGCGGCTCCCCCGGAAAGAGGGGCGCGCGGCGGAAAGGAAAAACGGTGCGGAGGTGGCTCCTGTTTGTCCTTTTCCGTCTGAGACAAAGACGGTGCGGAAAAGAGAGCCGCGTGCCGGGGCGGGACGGCATGGCAGCGGGGGAGTCCGCGTTTGCCGTGCAGGTAAGGGAACGGGCGTTTTTTTTCTGTGGTATCAGTCGCTTTTCATGCGGATTCTTTTGCGGGCGGGCAAAAGGTCTTGGCGGAAAGGGGCTGCCTGCGCGGCGGGGAAAAGAGGGAGGAG
>CASFUJ010000137.1 GCA_949297645.1 uncultured Desulfovibrionaceae bacterium | reverse complement strand
CGGCGGACATGTCCGCCGCCGCGCTCGGCGAGGGGCGCGGACATCTCGTCATTCTGCATGAGAAAACCGGCGAAGTCGGCGGCCATTGGCTGGTCGCTTCCGCCGGAAAAGCCCTTCACCCTCTCGCTCATCTGCCGCATGCAGAACGCGGGCGTGGACGTGCGACTGAACTCCGCCCCCGATAAGGAAGAGGTGCTGGCCGACGCTCCGCAGGCCGTCGTCCTCGCCACGGGCGCCGTCCCCCGGGCTCTCACGGGTGTGGACTTTCTGCCATCGAAGGAAACGTGCGGCGTCAAGACACTGTTCGGCATGGACGTTCTGCGCGGCGCGCCCGTACCCGGCAAGAAGACCGTGGTGCTCGGCGGACGCTACATCGGCATGGAATGCGCCCTCAAGCTGGCCGAAGAAGGATATGACGTTTCTCTGGTGGAGATGAACGAAATAGGCCGTGGACTCATCGCCCGCATCCGCGCCGTCCTGTTCCGCAGGCTGGCCGAAGCGCGCGTCCGGCTCTTCCCCTCCTCCTCGCTCTTCCGCGTCACCAGCCATCAGGTGGAGGTGGCGCACGGCGGCTCCGTCTTCCCCATCGACGCCGACGCGCTCGTTCTCGCCATCGGCACCGTATCCGACAAGACGCTTCAGCAGTACGACTTCGGCGTGCCCACCTACGTCATCGGCGACTGCAGACGCATAGGCGACGCCCGCGAATCCGTGGCGCAGGGTACGGAGCTCGACGTGAAGCTGTAGCTCTTCCTGCCATCGCCAGAAAACATCCCGTGCTCTTTTCGCAAGGAGCGCGGGATTTTTTGTCCGTCAACGGCGCCTGACCGGGTGCCCCCGCGCTTCCTCCACATCGCCGCGATTTGACGAAAGGCATGCTTCCCGTTAGCCTGACCTCTGGAGAAATGCCGTGAATGACAGGAAAAAAGTGACGCTTGAAGACGTAAGCCAGCTTGCGGGAGTATCGTTGAGCTCCGTTTCCATGATTCTCAGCGCCAGAGCAGACGTATCCTTCTCCGCGGAAACCGTGCGCAGAGTCCGGCAGGCGGCCAAAGAGCTCGGGTACTGCGCCCCGGCAAGGCTCGCCAGAGGCAGACTTCCGGGAAGAAACGTCGTCTTCATCGTCACGCCGAACATCGCCAACGCCTATTATTCCGGCCTCGTGCAGGCCATACAGCAGGCGGCGGACGAACACCGCTTCTCCACGCTCATTTTCACCACCTACAGGGACGCCCGCAAGGAAGAGGAAGTGCTGAACATGGCTCTGGCCCTCGGCGCGGCGGGCATGATATTCACCCTGACGCCCCAGAACATGCGCAAGGTGGAAAAGGTGAACGACAAGATTCCCATCGTGGTCATGGGCGACAGAAACTCCAGTCCCAAGGTGGATACCGTGGAGCTCGACAACTACAGCGCAGGCGTACTCATCGGACGCCACATGCTGAAGCTCGGGCACAGACACATCGCCTTCATCACCGCCATGATGAACGCCGCCAACGTCATACGTTTGCGCCGACTGGAGGGCGTGAGAGACACCTACGCCGAAAAGCCCGGCTGCTCCGTGCGTGTTTTCACACGGGACTACACGCCGCAGGAGGAGCTCAACAGCATAGACCTCGAGCAGCGTATAGGGTACGAACTCACCATGAAGTGCCTGAAGGAAAAACACCGTGTCTCGGGTTTCGTGGCGGTCAACGACTTCATCGCCTACGGCGTACTCGACGCCATCGCCGACAGGGGACTGCGCGTACCCGACGACTACAGCGTATGCGGCTTCAACAATCTTTCCTCCTCCCGTATTTCCCATGTGGGTCTGACCACCGTGGAACACCACATCGAGGAACGGGCCCGCAACGCCTTCGGCATTCTTTACGAGCGTATCGCCGGCGGCAGCGCCGTCAGCGACATCATCCGCGTCGAATACACCCATCGTCTGCTGGAGAGACGCTCCACCGCTCCCGTCCGGCAGACTGTGCAGGAGAAATCATGAAACGCCTTCTTCTCTGCCTTCCCGTCCTGCTTCTGCTCTCGGGCTGCGGCTCATGGTCGTTCTCCCTTCCCTTCCTCGGGGGCGGGGACGAACCTGAACCTGCAGGGACGCCGCCGGAAAAAACGGAGCCCGCGCCCTCCTACGTCGTCTCCCCTCAGGCGGAAGCCTACCTGGCCGAAGCTCTGCAATACTGGACCGACTCCGGGGAATGCACCGATCCGGAAAAGGCCGCCGCACTGCTCGACCGGGCCGTTGCCGCCGACCCGTTGGACCCGGCGCCCTATCTTCTGCGCAGTCTCGCCCTGAGCGACCTCGGCTACATGAACGAGGCCTTCGACGACGCCACAAAGGCCATACGCCTGTCCCCCACGGCGGAGGCCTACGCCACCAGGGGTCTCATCTGCCTGAAACAGCACCATCCCGAAGGGGCGCGGCGCGACTTCGACTACGCCATGAAAGTCAATCCCGACGAGCCGCTCATCTATGTCTATCGTGCCGCTGGAGCCTTTCTCGAAGGCCGCAACAGCGATGCCTGCACGGATTTGGAGCGCGCCTGCTCCCTAGGCCGCTGCCACTCATGGAATACGGCAAAAGCAGAGAAACTCTGCCGCTGAAGACTGGATACGTCCGGATACCGTACAGGTATGCCTTCCGCACAGAAGAAGTCTCCGACCGGAAAGAAGAAAGAACTCTTCTGCGCGCAACGCGCCTGCCCGGAGAAAACGTCTTCGCCCCTCGGAAGTCACAACCCGGCCGCTCCGCGGCCCTCATGACGAACGCCTTCCGAAACAGCCCGGCGCTCATGCTCCGAAAGGACGGACGAAAGACGCTGCTGCGCGCCGTTTCGTCCGTACGGACGTGCTTCTGAAACAGAAAACACCTTTTCGATGAAGACCGGGAGCCTGAAGCACTCCTTCTTCTCGAAAAGGTGTTTTTTATAGGATCGGTTGTGTGTCCCGGAAAGAAGGGGCGTCCCTGGAGGAAGCCCGGGAATCGGGGGCTGAGTTCCGCACGCCGGAGCCTTCCGTCCGCCTTTCGTCGTCCGCGGAAAGACCGCCGCTTCTGCAGGAAAGCGACGGTCTTTCTCCGAGGAGGAATACGGGGCAGGGGACCCCTCACGAAGCGGGACACTCCGTGAACATTCTGAGACATCTTCGCCCCGCTCCCGGCCTTCCGCCGGAACGAGCAGGGAAAACATGCCTTATTCTTCCGTGGGGTTCACGGAATCGAGGAAGCGATACGGCCCGGCATAGGTGGGCGTGCCGTAAATCTGACAGACGTGGGTGTTCCACGCGCCGTTGCGCCAGTCGTGGAGCAGGTAGCCGGGAGCTTCCATCACGAAGGTGTCGCCGCCTTCCGGCGAGAAGTCCAGATCTATCTGCATGGATGCGGCGGGAGCCGTCAGAGCCATGACGCCGGCCCACTGGGTGAAGATGGGCCTGTGCATATGACCGCAACAGAGTCGAACCCACGGCGCCTTTTCCAGAATACCGCGCAGTCTGTCCACATTCTCATAAGGCTCGTCCATGGCTCCCATGCCCGTGATGAAGGGCGGGTGATGCATGAACACCAGCGTGGGCACGCCGGGACGGCGCGCCAGTTCCTTTTCCAGCCACGCAGCGCACTTCTCCGGCACATGTCCGGAATGGGAGCCGGGACTCATGCTGTCCATCATCAGGAAGCGGACCTCGTCCTCTTCCACGGCATAGCAGAGCCAGGGAGCGGTTTCTTCATTTTCAGGGCACCAGCCCTTGAGAATGGAGCGCATTCTGTCGCGCCGGTCATGGTTGCCGGGCACGGCGTAGATGGGAATATTCAGAGGAGAAAGCGCCTCGTAAAGCATGTTGTAGGCATGCTCGTCTCCGCTGTCGGCCAGATCGCCGGTGATGACCATCATGTCCGGCTTCTGGGTCAGGCTGAGAAGATGCTTCGCAGCTTCTTCAAGGCACTTCGGGGTATCCACCACGCGGAACGAAAGTCTGCCGTCGCCGCGAAGATGAAAATCGGAAATCTGAAGTATACGCATAAACTATCCTTGCGGGAGGGGGAATCCCTCCCGCGTCCGGGTCAGATGTGTTCCACGTCGTCACCCAGGCGACGAACTGCGGCGTCATGCTTACGCTGCACTATGAAGGCGGAAACGGCGCTGGTGGCCGCCGCCAGCATGGTATAGAGACAGACATAGATGGGGTCGCCATCGGCTACCTTCATGAAGTATGTGCACAGACCGGGAACTATGCCTGCCACGAGGAAGCCGGGGAACTGATAGACGATGGAAATACCGGTATAGCGGACATCGGCGGGGAAGAGGTCGGAGAAGAGCGCTGCTTCCGGACCGAAAACGCCTGCATAGAATACGCTGAGCGGAACGATGATGGCAAGACCTATCATGAACAGGTTGCCTTCACTCGCGCCCATGAGCCAGAAGGAGGGAAAGATGGAAAGACCGCACAGCACGCTGGCTATGCCGTACACACGGCCGCGACCGTAACGGTCGGCAAGACGACCGGCAATGAGAATGAAGGGGCACATGATGAGGGCGGACACCATGACCATGGTAAGAGCTTCGGTGCGCGGCACGTTCACATACTGCACGAGATAGGTGATGACGAACACGGCCAGCACGTTGAAGAACACGCCGTCAATCCAGCGGGCGCCCACGCCGAGGGCGATGTTGCCGGGATGTTCCTTGCAGACCTTGACGATGGGCAGAGTCTTCTTGGCCTTTTCCTGACGGGCCTTCTCCTGAGCCTTCTGGAAGTCGGGAGTTTCAAGAATGTGCATACGGATATAAAGAGCAATGCACACAAGACCCACGCTCACGAGGAAGGCGATACGCCAGCCCCAGGCGAGGAACTGTTCATTGGTCAGCGCCCAGGAGAGCAGGGCGACCACGCCGGAAGAAAGACAAAGACCCGTGGCCAGACCCATCTGAGGAATACTGGCATAGAACGCACGTTCCTTCTTGCTGGCGTATTCATAGGTCATAAGCACGGCGCCGCCCCATTCGCCACCGAGGCCGAGGCCCTGACAGAGACGAAGCGTCTGCAGAATAATGGGAGCAGCAATGCCTATCTGGGCATAGGTGGGAACAAGACCGATGCCTATGGTGGCAAGCCCCATGATGAGCATGGTGAGCACCAGCATGCTCTTGCGTCCCAGCCTGTCGCCGAAGTGACCGAATACGAATCCGCCGAAGGGACGGGCCAGATAGCCGATGGCGAAGGTGCTGTAGGCCAGCAGGGTGCCTATGAAGGGGTCTTCCGTAGGGAAGTACAACTTGTTGAAGACAATGCCTGCGACAACGCCGTAGAGAAAGAAGTCGTACCAC
>CASFUJ010000136.1 GCA_949297645.1 uncultured Desulfovibrionaceae bacterium | reverse complement strand
ATTTAAAATTAGAAACAAAAACATGAAAAAAATCACCAATAATTCATGAAATTATAAAGAAAATGCGATTGTTATGAATAAGAAGGACCAGCTCTTGCGGGCCCGGTCGGAAGGCTCGGCCAAGGACAAAGGAAACGCCGTCTCAGCCTTCCTCAGATGCTCATAAAAATATCATGTTTCTTACCGTGCCCAGTCGAAAGAGCATCCGCTTCCGAAACACTCCGCTGAAACGGACTTGATGATTGCCTCCGCAGGCATATGGAGACATGTTCGTCCTTTCCCGGGAGCCCTTGTCACGCAACGCGTATCCCTGAAGATATGAAAAAGTCTGCTGTACGGAGGCAGGAGCCCCCCCCCGGGCCATGTCACCACATCCGGTGTCGGGCTTCTTACGAAAACGCCGTCTTCCGGAAAAAGACATCCTTTCAAAGAAATAGTCGCGCGCGTTACAACAAGAGTTGGGAGCATGTTTTTCGGAAAGGATACGAGATGCTCCGGCACGCCTCTGCCGCTTAAAACGCGGAGAGCGGCGTTTGGGTAACGCCGCTCTCGCACTGCCGAAAGAATGGCTCATGACCGGAAAAAAGAACCACTAAAAAGACTTTCTCCGGGGACCGTCCGCTCCGGAGCGCAGGCTCCCATGGGCAACGCCGGAGTCGGTACTTCCAGCAGAGCAGCATTTTTGGGAGGACAGCCTCCTTGCCCGTTCTGGAGTAAAACCTCGCCGCCCGCAGGCACACAACGAATAACCTGTTTCCGGCAATCCCGTCCGTCCCGGAACCAGCACCGCCCGCAGAGGTAAAAATCCTTATAAGGAGTCTGTTATCGACATGCCGCGCCCGTCACGCCCCTTCTCCCATGCGGCTGAAGGAGAGGGACCCCACTGTACCGGCAGAAGCTTTTTTCAAAAACGTTCTCTCAGCATCAGACGCCGCCCAGGTACCGCTCCGGACAGGAGGCCATGTCCTGCATGTCGTTTATAAGGCGGCAGGTATGGTAGCCGTCGGCCACGGCGTGGTGGACGGAAACCGATACGGGAATGACGATGTTCTCCCCGCGCCTCTCATACTTGCCGAACTTGATGAGCGGTGAAAGAAAGTCGCTCGGGGCATAGCTGTCCTGAGCAAAATGCGTGAAGGCGAGCCACGGCACATTGGAGACGGGGCAGATATGGGAAGGTTGTCCCTCCCTCGCCTTGATGCGGCCCGTCACATGGCGATAGCGCTCCATATCCTGCCTCACCGTGGCGTAAAAGGAGGAAAAGTCCTCCGAGTATTCGCTCCAGATATCGGTGAAGGCCTCCTCTTCCGGATGGAACAGGGTATAGCAGGGCCACACCTCCTCCCAGTATCCGAGCTCCTTCTGCTCATTGAAGGCCATGCGGAATTCCAGATGCAGGTTGACGGCACGCATGACCACATAAAGCATGACGGGAAAGAACTTCAGCCCCTTCTCCCTCCGGAACGCATGCAGGCGGCTGATATCGAGGTCCGCTCCGATATTGTAGCGGCACTTCAGGGTATGGAAATAATATTCGAAATACTCGTTTCTCTTCCATGTTCCGCGGTCGATGACATGAAAAGACGGCTCCTTCATGGCAGACTCCCCTTCCGGCGTTCCGGAAAACGCGCCTCCGTTCCTTCGACCCGTGACGCTCAGCAGATGAACAGCTCCAGCACGAACACCAGTACGCAGGCCGCCACGGCCACGCTGAACAGGCTGGCTCCGAACCAGGCAAGAAGCACGGCAGCCACCAGTCCGGCCAGACCGGAAAGCTGGCTGCCCGTAGAATCCAGTATGGCCGGAAACGTCATAACCGACAAGGTCACATAGGGAATGTAATACAGAAACGAACGCACCGTCACGTTGTGGATTTCGCGCCGGATGAGAGTGAGCGGCAGAACGCGGATGAGATAGGTGACCACGGCCATCACCGCGATGTAGGCATAGGCATCACGCACGGCCTTCCCCTCCTTCTTCTCCCTCACGCTTCTGTCCTCCGTCCGAGGCAAGTCCCCTGTCCACAGGGAACAGGAAGGCGGCCGCGCCGGAAATGAGCACGGTAAGAATGATGATTTTCATGCCGCCGGAAATGCCGTCGAACAGCGGCAGGCGGGCAAACAGCCAGCTCATGGCCATGGAAACAAGAATAAGACCCGCAAGAAGCCGGTCCTTACGGGCCGGAGGCACGATGATGGCGATGAACATGCCGTACAGCGCCACGCTGAGCGCCACCACGATACGCGCGGGCAGCACGTTGCCGAGAACCACTCCGAGGAAGGTACCGAGAGCCCATGCCGGCGAGGCAACGCAGACGGCCCCGTAGGTATAGAACGGGTCCAGCCTTCCCGGAACGTTCACGGAAATGCCGAATATCTCGTCCGTCACGCCGTACCCCACCAGCAGGCGATGGTACATCGGCGTATCCGGGGCCATCTTCTGGGAAAGCGAACAGGACATGAGCATGTAGCGCAGGTTGATGACAAGCTGGGAAAGGGCCATTTCCCAATAGGAAGCCCCTGCCGCCATGATACCGAGGGCGGCGAATTCTCCGGCAGAAGTCAGGTTCGTGAAGCTCATCACCGTGGCATGCAGGGCGGAAAGCCCGATGTTGCGGCAGGCAATGCCCAGCGTGAAGGATACGGCGAAGTAGCCGAGCGCAATGGGAATACCGTCGCGCATGCCGTCAAAAAAACTCTTTCTGTGATTTACCATGGGATGATACGCCTTACCCCGGATATGCTGTTGTGCCGCCGCCCTGCCCGGCACGGACGTATGGGACGACATGCAAAAACGCGCGCATGCCGTTCCCTGAGGAAACGGTTCCGCGTCACCTTTCACGCCTTTGCGCTGTTGCGGAAAAGCCCCGGCGTCACTGTCCGCCGGTTCCGTTTTCCTGCTCTCCGCTCACATAAAGCCGCTCGCGCAGGGCACGGGCCCTGTCGCGCAGCTCTGCGGCGCGCTCGAATTCCAGTTCGCGGGCCGCGGCGCGCATGGCCTTCTCCAGCTCCTCGATGAGCTTTGCGATGTCCGCCGGAGAACGGGGCGTCTCTTCGGACGTACTCTGTGCCTTTCTGCCCTTTCCGGCCTTGCCGCCCTTATCCCGTCCTTTGCCGCTCCTGCCCTTCTTCGCCGCGCCATCCTCATCCCTGCCGTACAGATTGTCCAGCGGATTTTCCAGCGCCTTGATGATGGTGCGCGGCTCTATGCCGTGCTCCTCGTTGTAGGCCGTCTGTTTGGCACGACGGCGGGCGGTTTCGTCCATGGCGGCCTGCATGGAGGGCGTCACCCTGTCGGCATACAGAAGGACGCGCCCTTCCGCGTTGCGCGCCGCGCGGCCGAAGGTCTGGATGAGGGCGCCCGTGGAGCGCAGAAAACCTTCCTTGTCGGCGTCAAGAATGGCCACAAGGGACACTTCAGGAATGTCGAGACCTTCGCGCAGCAGGTTGATGCCTATGAGCACATCGAACTCTCCGGCGCGCAGCGCTCTGATGATGGCGATGCGCTCCAGCGTGTCGATATCGGAATGGAGGTAGCGCGAGGATACCCCCATCTCGTTGAAATACTCCGTCAAATCTTCGGCCATGCGCTTGGTGAGCGTCGTCACCAGCACGCGCTCGCCTTTGGCGGCGCGGGCCTTGCACTCGCCGAGAAGGTCGTCCATCTGCCCCTTGACCGGTCGTATTTCCACGGTGGGGTCCAGAAGGCCCGTGGGACGGATGACCTGTTCGACCACCAGCCCGGCGCTTCTGTCCAGCTCCCAGCGACCGGGCGTGGCGGAAACAAAAATGCTCTGTCCTATGCGCTGCTCGAATTCGGCGAACTGCAAAGGCCGGTTGTCCAGCGCGGAAGGCAGGCGGAAACCGTAGTCCACCAGCGTGTTCTTGCGCGAACGGTCGCCCTTGAACATGGCCCCCACCTGTGGGATGCTCATGTGCGATTCATCCACGAAGAGCAGAAAATCCTTCGGAAAATAATCCAGCAGCGTGGCCGGAGGCTCACCCTGCGCGCGGCCGTCCAGATGACGGGAATAGTTCTCGATGCCGTTGCAGTAGCCGAGCTCTTCCATCATTTCGAGGTCAAGCTGGGTACGCTGCTCAAGACGCTGGGCCTCCAGCAGCTTTCCCCCTTCCTGAAACTGCACGAGCCTCTCCCCGAGCTCGTCACGGATGTCGCTCATGGCGCGCACAAGATTGTCCCTGTCGGAAACGTAGTGGCTTGCCGGATAAATGACGGTCTTGGCAATGCGCCCCAGCACCTCGCCGGTCAGCGGGTCGATTTCGCGTATGGCGTCTATCTCGTCGCCGAAAAATTCTATATGCAGGGCCTTTTCATCCTCATAGGCCGGGATGATTTCCAGAACATCGCCGCGCACGCGGAAGGTTCCACGGTGAAAATCGTAGTCGTTGCGCGTGTACTGGATATCCACAAGGCGGCCGATGACGCTTTCCATGGAAACGGCCTGCCCCTCTTCCACGGGAATGATGAGCCTCGCATAATATTCCGGCGAACCCAGACCGTAGATGCACGACACCGAGGCCACGATGATAACGTCGCGTCTTGTGAGCAGCGCGTGGGTGGCGGCATGGCGCAGCTTATCGATGTTGTCGTTGATGGCCGAGTCCTTCTCTATGTAGGTGTCGGAGGAAGGAACGTAGGCTTCCGGCTGATAGTAATCGTAGTAGGAAACGAAATACTCCACCGCGTTTTTCGGAAAAAGGGCGCGGAATTCACCGTAAAGCTGGGCGGCGAGGGTCTTGTTGTGGGCCAGAATGAGCGCGGGACGGCCCGTGCGGGCGATGACGTTGGCCATGGTGAAGGTCTTGCCGGAACCGGTGACGCCGAGCAGAACCTGGTCGCGTATGCCTGCGTTCAGGTTGGCCACCAGTTCGTCGATGGCGGCAGGCTGGTCGCCTGTGGGCACAAAGGAAGAATGAAGCTGAAAAAGCTGTTCGGACATGACCCTGACTCGCTGTACGGAAAAAAGAGCGCGCAGGCAGTCTCTTCCACAGCCCGCGCGAGGCACATTCTGCCCGAACAGAGGAATTTTTCAAGGGGAAGATTCCCCGGAAAAATGCGCCTCTCCCCTCCGAAGACGCGCAAAAACAAGGCCGCGGAAGGAATGCCTCGCCGCGTCAGCGCGCCTGACTCACGCATGCAGAAACACAAGGCAGCCGCAGGGCGCCTTTTCAGACACGGCACCCTGCGCCGCAGAACGCCGCCTCTCCGCCCCGGACAGGAAAAAGAGCCTCACGCACGCAGCGTTCCGCACGGCAGAAATCCTGCTCATCGGGATGAGTGGACGCCAGGCGTATGCGTGCCATGCGTTCCGGCGTAT
>CASFUJ010000135.1 GCA_949297645.1 uncultured Desulfovibrionaceae bacterium | reverse complement strand
AGCAGAATAAAGCTGATAGCATGGCTCATGGATGTCCGTAAGATAGTGGGCATCCGAGTTGGAGATCATATGGCACTTCTGGAAATAGGGGTGCTCTTTTTGTATCCGGTGCAGATTCTTAAAATCATGAAATTCGGCGCAGGAAAAGCTGCTGCCGGGAGGCTACGGCGGTGTGCCGCATGGCCGTTTTTTCTTCTCTCTCCAGAGAGCGGTGCTTCATGCTGGCGACAAGGCTGTCCATGGTACCGGCAAGATAGGGCGAGCACCATGGACTGTCGGACCCGGGATGCAGCATGGCGCGGACTTCGGGGGAGAGCTCTTCCCCTGCCAGAGCGGGCGTCGCCAGAAAGTTCTGCATGAAGGTGCGCTTTTCTGCGTTCTCCATGGCCAGAGGCTTTTCAGGGATGATTTCGGGAACAGAGATGGGGGGAATGTCGTTTTCGGGGCGCAGTTGCGGAGCCGGAGCCTCGGCTGAAGTGTCGGCGGGGACCGGCTTCGCTTCCCCGTCCATTTCCGCGTCCCGTCTTCCGGGGCAGAAGGAAGGCCATGCGTCGGGCGTGAGTTCTCCTCCGGCAAGAAGCAGACCTGCGGAGGATGGCATGCCGAAACCGAGAAAGGCTATGCGCGTCCTGTCGGCCTGTGCGCCGATCTGCGGATGTTCCAGCACGATATCCAGCGCGGTCCTGAGCTGAAGCGCGCGGACAGGCAGCTCCCTGTCGGAGAAAAGCAGCGCCATGTCCTCGCCGTTGTCGTGGTCATGGGTGGGGGCGGCCACGATGAAGCCCCTTGCCGCCAGAGCGGCGGCAATGTCGTGATGCGTCCATGCGGAGCCCGTGACGTCGTGGGACAGGATGATGACAGGCCACGGCCCTTGAAGAACGGGAGCGTTGCGTGCGGCGCGGAATGCCCAGTCACCGACCTTCACGGTGCCGGCCTTGCGGCGTGTGGGATACCATACCCCCATGTGAATCATGAGGCGCTGGGCGGGAAGGCTGGAAGACAGCGTCCGATACCCAGCATAGACGTTCTGCTGACTCTGTCTCGCTTCGGCACAGGGAACGAGCAGGGCGAGCGCAAGGACGCAGAAAAAGAGCCTGCGCAGCATGCGGCGCGGGCGCGGAAAGAAAGAATCGCGGAAAAAGAACGCCATGGTAAAAGCCCCGCCGCGGCGGGGCGTACGGTCAGGCTTCGGGGTTTTCACGCGGCGCGGCGAAATCTACGGCCGCTCCGGCCTTTTCTTCGGGTTCGGCGGCCTTCACTTCGTTCCAGAGCTCATCTTTTTCATCAAGGCTGAGCTCCTTGAAATCCAGTCCGCGTTCGCGGGCGAGGGCTTCCATGGCCTCGAACCTGTTGCGGAAGCGGTTTGCAGCAAAATCCACGGCCGCTCCGGCTTTCACGCCCATGCGACGGCCGAGCTCCACGAGCGTGAATATCATGTCGCCGAGTTCGTGTTCCTTGGCCGCCTCGCTGCCTGAAGCTCTCGCATCGAGCAGTTCCAGCCATTCGGCTTCCACCTGCCGCTCCACTTCCTCATCGTCATCCCAGGTGAAACCCGCGCCCGCGGCCTTGGCATGCATGCGATAGGCCTTGGTGAGCGGAGGCAGACCGGACGGAACGGAAGAGAGCGTGCCCTTGACGGCGTCTTTTTCGGCATCTTTTTCCGCCTTCTTGATGGCAGCCCAGTTCTTCATGAGCTCGTCGATGTTTTCGCAGTGCTTTTCCCCGAAAACATGGGGATGACGGCGCGTCATCTTGTCCGCGCCCATTTTGAGCGCGTCGCCCAGAGAGAACTGTCCGGCAAGCTCGAAGCGGCGTGCCATGAGCAGCAGCACGAACAGAAGGTCGCCCATCTCGTCGCAGGCGTGTCCGGGTTTGCCGGAGCGGATGGCGTCCACAAGCTCATGACATTCTTCTATAAGGTATTCGCACATGGACACCGGGGTCTGTTCTCTGTCCCAGGGGCAGCCCTTTTCCGGGTCGATGAGCTGATTGATGACATCCTGAAAGCGGCTAAGCTGTTCCTGCTCGTTCATTGATGAACTCCGTATGAATGTGGGGCGCATGCGCCGGTTTACAGCGGCGGAATGCGCAGATCGAGAGAGCCGGCAAGCGCCTGGATGAAGCGCATGAGCGGTGGAAGCACCTGCGAGTGCTTCACTACGGCCACGTCCGGCAGCAGGCGTATGGCGATGTAGCCGATGACGCCGGCAAAAAGAAGGCCTTTGGCAAGCCCTGCCAGAAGGCCTAGCATGCGGTCAATCCCCCCCGCAAAGGCGGATTCCAGCACGCGGTGCAGCGCCTGCGCCACGAGGCCCACCACAAGGATGCCCGCCACGAACAGAAGCGCCATGGCAAGCATGGGCGCGAACCCCGGTGAAACGCCGTATTGGGAGAGCAGGGGCGCGAACTGCGCGCTGAAGGTGCGGGCAAGAATGATGCCCGCCGCTACGCCGAGCAGACCGGCCACTTCCTGCACAAGGCCGCGAATCAGTCCCTTGACGCTGAAGAAAAGCAGAATGATGAGAAGCGCAGTATCGAGCAGGTTGACTTGAAACATAGAACCTCAAAGTGTCTGAAAGAGGGTGCGGAAGTATTGTAGAGAAACGGACGGGCGTGTCAAGAAGCGGGACGGACGAGGGCTTTTCCCCTCTGCCGTGCCGTTTCCCGGCGATGCCTCACTGAGCGGGGACGCGTTTTTTTCAGGGGTGGCAGACTCTGCCGGGCAGAAACGCCGGGGACGAAGGGTCAACAGCGTTCTTGCATAAAAGGAAAAAAGGGAAGAATATGGTTTTTCTGTCGGAGGGCGGCCCGTGCCGCCGTTCGATGTGCCATGTTACAGAAGGAGAATTTGCGATGAAAGAAACCCTGCAGGATATCAGAACGCGGCGAAGCTGCCGCAAGTTTCAGCCCCGTCAGATTGCCGAAGAAGAACTGAACGCCATTCTCGAAGCAGGTACCTGGGCGGCTACCGGACACGGCTGGCAGTCTCCGGTCATGGTCGTCGTGCAGGATAAGGATACCATCGCCGAACTTTCCAGAATGAACGCCGCCGTTCTCGGTGTGGAGAGCGATCCCTTCTACGGCGCTCCCACGGTTGTGGTCGTTCTGGCAGACAAAGCCCGTCCCACCTGCCGGGAGGACGGTACCCTCGTCATGGGCAATCTCATGCTGGCAGCCCATGCGGTGGGCGTGAGTTCGTGCTGGATTCATCGTGCAAGAGAAGTCTTTGATTCTGAAGAAGGCAAGGCGCTGCTCAGAAAATGGGGCATCGAGGGCGACTATGTGGGTGTGGGCCACTGCGTGCTCGGATACGCTGCGGAAAACGGAGAAGCTCCGGCAAAGCCCCGCAAGGACAACTACATTATTCGCGTATAGTTGAAGTTTTACTTGAAGTTTGCTGAAAACGGCATGGCGTTCCTCCGGATTTGCGAAGCGCCATGCCGCATACGTCAAAGACCGCCGCTCTCAGCGTGCGACAAAAGATGCCGTCCAGATGAAGTCGGCGCCGCGTCGGCTTCACCGCAGGGGTCTTTTGCTGTGAGTCGTTTCTACGGTATCTTCAGGAAATCTTATTGAAACAGGAGTGGTGTCCGGCAGACTCTGATCTTCGAGAGAACCTGCCCGCATGGCTGAGTGCTTGTTGCAAAAGACGTTTTTTATCGGCAGTCCTGTATGCTTTTAGAGGGAGAAATCCATGAGTGAATCACGGCTGGGGACGGTGGGCATAGTGGTGGATGACCCGGAAGTCACCCCGCTTCTCAACGCCATCCTGCATGAATATGCCGACATCATCGTCGGTCGTCTCGGTATTCCCTACCGCAGTCGAGGGGTTTCCATTATTGCGCTTGCCGTGGACGGCAGCATGGATGCCATTTCCGGTATGACGGGCCGCCTCGGCCAGCTTCAGGGCGTGTCGGTCAAGGCGGCCATTTCCAGGCGGTAGCTGTATGGATGAACAACGCTGTCATGAGGTGCTCGACCTTCTGAACGAGGGGCGCCTTCCCGAGGCAGAGGAGCTTTCGGCCTTTATCGACGCCTGCGCGCCGTCGTCCTTTTCCGGCCCGGTACCGGAGCAGGCCTGTGCTCTCGAAGCCCGCTATCTGGCGGAGGCCGGGCTGGAAGGGGAGGAGCTGAAGACGGCCTGTCCTTCCCCGGAAGAACAGGAGACGGAAACGGCGGCCTCTTTGCGCGAGGTGCTGTTCGCCATGGCCAGAAGCCGGGCACAGGAGCATTTCGGTAACAGGATCTATATCCGCGGGCTTATCGAAATCTCCAACATCTGCCGTCAGAACTGCCGTTATTGCGGCATACGCGCGGCAAACGCTCAGGCGCAGCGCTACCGGCTTTCTCCTGAACAGATACTGGAGTGCTGCGAACACGGCTACGGTCTCGGCTTCCGCACCTTCGTGCTTCAGGGCGGGGAGGACGGCTGGTTCACCGACGAGCGTCTTGCCGGGATTGTGGGCGGCATCAAAGCCTCGTGGCCCGACTGTGCGGTAACGCTCTCGGTAGGGGAACGCGCTGTTTCTTCGTATCGTCTGCTGCGTCGGGCCGGGGCCGACCGCTTTCTTCTGCGTCATGAAACGGCGGACCCCGTGCACTATGCCAAGCTTCATCCGACTGGGCAGTCGTGGCGACGCCGTATGGACTGCCTTCAGGCGTTGAAGGATTGCGGCTATCAGACCGGAGCCGGGTTCATGGTGGGCTCTCCCTGGCAGACGACGGACTGCCTTGTGGAAGACGTGCGCTTCCTGTATCGTTTTCAGCCCGAAATGGTGGGCATAGGGCCCTTCATTCCTCATGCTCAGACGCCGTTTGCCCAGTTTCCTTCCGGCAATGTGGAGCGGACGCTGGTGATGGTGGCCATCACAAGACTGCTTCTGCCCGCGGCCATGCTGCCTTCCACCACGGCGCTGGGAACAGCGGCCGGCGACGGACGCGAGCGCGGCATACTGGCCGGAGCCAACGTGCTCATGCCCAATCTTTCCCCCAAAGAAGCCCGTTCCCGCTATCGTCTGTACGACAACAAACTTTCCGAAGGGGCGGAATGCGCCGACAATCTTGCGGAGCTCAGGGAGCGTATTCAGGCCGTCGGTCATGAAATCGTCGTGGACAGAGGGGACTACCGTCCGCGGTGACGTCCCTGTTTTTCGGTTCAAAAGGAGCATCACATGTCCGATACCATCAATGATACCCCGCGCTCCGGTCGCCTGCACATAGGCATTTACGGCAGGCGCAACGCGGGTAAGTCCTCTCTTGTCAACGCCATCACCGGGCATGAGACCGCCATTGTTTCCGAAACGGCCGGAACCACCACCGATCCGGTGTACAAGTCCATGG
>CASFUJ010000134.1 GCA_949297645.1 uncultured Desulfovibrionaceae bacterium | reverse complement strand
CGGAAGGTTCCGCCATCCGGACCTCTCAGCTTCTTGGAGTACGCCCGCAGGCGCGCCAGGCGCTGACGGCGCAGGGCGTCTCCCCGCGGACGGTGCGGCGCCTTCCGCATGCCCCCTGTACCGTTTTCGCGTCGGCGGTTGACGCGCCCGCGGCCGACACATACAAAGAAAAGCGGCACATCGTGGCGGAAACGGTTCTGCGCACGGTGCGCCGCATCCCCGGTACATAACAGGAAACGCCCTTTCCGCAGGCAGGTTCGCATGGCACGCTATTCTTCCAAAATCAGCAACAGGCACATGGTGGCCGTACGCTTCAGTTCCATGGGCGACGTGGTGCTTACCACCGGCGTTCTTCTCGACTGGCACAAAAAGCACGGCACCATGTTCACCGTCATCACGAAAGAAGCCTTTGAGCCTCTCTTTGCCAACCATCCCGCCGTCCACAACGTCATAGGCTTCGACGATAACGACCTGCACGGTCAGACCATGTCCATAAATTTCCGCGGACTCATGGAAAAATACCGCGACTCTCCGCTGCTGGACCTGCATCGCAATCTGCGCTCGGCCATGCTGGCGAGAATCTGGCGCGACGCCATCATCTGCTACAACAAGATGGCGCTGGCAAGACGCATCTTTCTCTGGAGCAAAGGACGCTTCTTCGGCGAAGCGCTTCGCCGCTACAACGTCCCCCAGCGCTACGCCATAGGCCTGTACGAAAAGAAAGAAGTTCCCTCCGCCGCGGAACTTCGTCCCCATATTTTCCTTTCAGAAGAAGAAAAGACCCGGGCACGCGGACAGCTCGCCCCCCTGCGCAGAGAAGGCGCGCCTCTGGTGGCGCTGCACCCCTTCGCCACCCATGAGGCCAAGACCTGGCCCATGGAGACATGGCTGCGTCTTGCCGAACTGCTTCGAAAGGAAGGTATCGCCTTTTTCTGGATCGGACGGGGAGAAGGCATGCCTGAAGAGGAAAAATCACGCAGCTTCGTCAATGAAACCGGCCTGCGCGAACTGTGCGCCCTTGTGGGAGAGGCGGATGTGCTCATCACCGGCGATTCCGGCCCCATGCACATCGCCACGGCCGTGGAGACGCCCGTGCTGGCCATGTTCGGCCCCACCTGCCGGGAATGGGGCTTCTTCCCCTCTGGAGAACACGATCGCGCAGTGCAGCTCGACATGCCCTGCCGCCCCTGCTCCCTGCACGGCGCAGGCTCATGCCCCAGAGGCAACGCGTGCATCATGGGCATCACGCCGGAGCGCATGCTCGACGAACTGAAGACCATGCCGGTCCGGCGCTGACAACACAGCGGAAACCGCCGTTTCTTCGAGAACTCGGTCTCCCGTCCGTTCAAGGCGCATCTTCCCGTCCGTCTTTTTCCGGCGGACGGTCTTGCTGCGCATGTACCGTCAACGCCTCTGCCGTGGAAAAAGACTGTCATCTCCCACACTTGCCACAAACACCGACGCTTATACGGAACTATGTGATTTTTATATCATTTCTTAAGAAAAAATTTTCTCTTCTGTTGACCTGCAACAGTTCTGATGGTAGGGTGAGAGAAACTGATACCAGAACAAGCTCATGCGCCCGCGCATGACTTTTCCGGTTCATGAACTCTCGGCAAGAGCCGCGACTTCCCGCCGCCATGGAAGATTTCGCGGCCATGTCCTGTCTATCAGCGCCAGGAGGCCTTATGCAAATCTCCATTGGTCTGGGGAAAGAAGGGGCGGAAGAACGCCTTGAAAAACGGGGCGTATCTCGCCGCGACTTCCTGAAATTCTGTTCCACGGTAGCCGTTGCCATGGGCATGGGGCCCGCTTTCGCCCCTACTCTGGCCAAGGCTCTCACCTCTTCCGCCCGTCCCGCCGTCATCTATCTGCACAACGCGGAATGCACGGGCTGCACGGAAGCGCTTCTGCGCACCAGCAAGCCCTTCCTTGATGAGCTCATCCTCGACACCATTTCTCTCGACTATCAGGAAACCATCATGGCCGCCGCCGGTGAAGCCGCGGAAGAAGCGCTCCATCTGGCCATGAAGAATCCCAACGGTTACCTCTGCGTCGTGGAAGGCTCCATTCCCACCGCCATGGACGGTCTGTACGGCACCATCGGCGGCAGGACCATGTACGCCATCAACAAGGAAGTGCTGCCCGGAGCCAAGGCCGTCATCGCCTACGGCACCTGCTCGTGCTTCGGCGGCGTGCCTTCCGCCGCTCCCAATCCCACCGGCTGCAAGGGCGTGAACGACTGCTTTGCCGATCTCGGCATCAAGGCCGTCAACATTCCCGGCTGCCCGCCCAACCCTCTGAACCTCGTGGGCACCATCGCCGCAGTGCTTGCCGGCATGAAGCTGGAACTGGATGAGCTGAACCGTCCCAAGATTTTCTTCGGACATACCGTGCATGAACTGTGCGAACGTCTGCCTCACTTCGAAGCGGGCGAGTTCGCCCCCTCCTTCGATTCCGAAGAGGCCCGCAAGGGCTGGTGTCTCTACAAGCTCGGCTGCAAGGGGCCGATGACGCACAACAACTGCCCCAAGGCCCTGTTCAACGACGTGAACTGGCCCGTGGCCGCCGGGCATCCCTGCATCGGCTGTTCCGAACCGAACTTCTGGGACAAGATGACCCCCTTCTTTGAAAACTAGCGAGTAATGCCACCATGAGCGAAGCAAAAACCACACCTCAAAGCTCCTATACCGGTCCCATCGTGGTGGACCCGCTGACCCGCATCGAGGGCCATCTCCGCATTGAAGTGGAAGTGGAAAACGGCCGCGTCAAGGACGCGAGAAGCTGCTCCACTCTCTTCCGCGGGCTGGAAACCATCCTCAAGGGCCGCGATCCGCGCGACGCCCAGTTCTTCACCGCCCGTACCTGCGGCGTGTGCACCTACACGCACGCCCTGGCGTCCACCCGTGCGCTGGAAGACGCCATGCAGATAGAAATTCCCCGCAACGCCTCGCTTATCCGCAACCTGGTGCTGGGCATGCAGAACCTGCATGACCATGTGGTGCATTTCTATCACCTCCACGCACTGGACTTCGTGGACGTTGCCGCCGCCCTTCAGGCCGACCCGGTCAAGGCCGCCAAGCTCAACGCTTCCATCTCGCCCCGTCCCACCAGCGAAGACGAACTGCGCGCCGTACAGGCCAAGGTGAAGGCGCTTGTGGAAAGCGGCCAGCTCGGCCCCTTCACCAACGCCTACTTCCTCGGCGGCCATCCTTCCTACTATCTTGAGCCGGAAGCCAACCTCGTGGCCACGGCCCATTATCTGGAAGCGCTGCGCGTTCAGGTGGAAATCGCCCGGGCCACGGCCGTGTTCGGCGCCAAGAACCCCCATCCGCAGTTCCTCATCGCGGGCGGCGTCACCTGCTACAACGCCCTGCGTCCCGACGTCATCGCCCAGTTCAAGGCCCTGTATCAGAAGGCCCGCGCCTTTGTGGAACAGGTTTACATTCCCGACCTCCTGCTTGTGGCCGGCGCCTACAAGGACTGGGCCTCCATCGGCGGCGGTGTTTCCGACTACATGGACTTCGGCGAATTCCCGGGCAAGGAACGCGACCTGACCACCCGTCAGCTCAAGCCCGGCGTCATCTACAACCGCGACCTCGCCAATCCTCTCCCCTTCGACCCGCTGAAGATTTCCGAGCATGTCCGCCACAGCTGGTATGAAGGTGAAGAAGCCCGCGCTCCCTATCAGGGCGTGACCAATCCGAAGTTCACCCAGATAGGCGATACGGACCGCTATTCCTGGATGAAGGCTCCGCGTTACGACGGCCATGCCGTGGAAACCGGCCCTCTGGCCCAGATGCTCATCTCCTACGCTCAGGGCGACAAACTCGTCACCTCCACGGTGAACACCGTGCTCAAGGCTCTGAACGCGGGTCCGGAAGCGCTGTTCTCCACCCTCGGCCGTACTGCCGCCCGCGGTGTGGAAGCCGTGGTCGTGGCCAACGGCGTGGGCGAATGGATTCAGGAACTCGAGGACAACATTGCCAAGGGCGACGAAAAAATCTGCGTCAACGCGGAAGTTCCCAAGAATGCCGAAGGCGCCGGCTTCGTCCATGCGCCGCGCGGCGGCCTGTCGCACTGGATTGTCATTGAGAACGGCAAGATTGCCAACTTCCAGCTGGTGGTGCCCTCTACCTGGAACCTCGGCCCGCGCTGCGCCGAAGGCAAGCTCTCCGCCGTGGAAGCCTCTCTCGTAGGCACTCCCGTGGCCGACCCCAAGCGCCCCGTGGAAATCCTGCGTACCGTGCACTCCTTCGACCCGTGCATCGCCTGCGGCGTGCACGTCATTGATGGACGCACCAACCAGGGCTATGACTTCAAGGTTCTGTAAATAAAAAAGGGGGAGGACGTCCTCCCCCTTTTTTCACAGGCAGCCGTCCCCTGCCATACGAGCCGGCAGGCTGCATCGGTATTGCGAAAAACGACCGGATATTTCCCTTCCGATGACCTTCCGCTCTTCTTCATACCGCAAGCATCTTTTTTTCGACCGAAGACATACCGTTCCGTACGTTCTTCGGTTCTTTTTTTGAGGACGCCATGAAACATATCCTCATTCTCGGCGTGGGCAACATTCTTTTCACCGATGAAGGCATAGGCGTGCGCGCCCTCGAATGGCTGCAGGAACACTGCGTTTTCCCGGAAAACGTCACCCTTGTGGACGGCGGCACGCTGGGCATGGGCCTCATGGACGCCCTTTTGAAGTGCGATTACGTCTATGTGCTCGACGCCGTTCTCGGCGGCGGGGAACCCGGCAGCATCTACCGTCTCACGGACAACGATTTGCGCAAGAGCATGAGCTTCCACGATTCCCTGCATCAGACCGACCTTGTGGACACGCTCATCTACTGCGACATTCTCGGACACCGGCCGGAAGGCATTGTCTTCGGTATGGAACCCTTTGACTATCACACCATGTCACTGGGACTCTCTCCCGTATGCGGGCAGGCCTTGCCCGCTCTGGCAGCCCGACTTGTGGAAGAACTGCGTGCTCTCGGCATAACCGTGGAGAACAAAGACGCCGGATAACCCCCTCCGCAGCTTCTGCGTGTGGCTGTAGCATCCGCCTGCACGTCCGGCATGCGCCCGGCCGTTCTCTCCTCCTGAAAAGACGCTCGGACACCGCAAAGCGTTCAGCGTTCTTTATTCTCAGCCGATGCAGTTGCGCTTCCGGTCACTCTCGGACATGCCCCGGACCTCCAAAAACAGGTCAGAGTCTCCGGTGCTCAGCGGTGCCTTTACGCTTGACGCGCCGCGTCGTCTGCGTGCTCTTGGATGCGACGCAGGCGGCGGTAACGGCATTCTTCTGAACAAGATCCATCGCCGTTTTCGACGGGGAACACATCC
>CASFUJ010000133.1 GCA_949297645.1 uncultured Desulfovibrionaceae bacterium | reverse complement strand
GGGAACTTCGACCCAGCCGTCTTCGTCAATCGAAGAGTACAGGGTGATGTTGAGATTGGTGTTGCCGTAGTCAGTATCGCCTTCTCCCTCGATGTAGGTGGCGGTGGCGTAGGTTGCTGTCATGTCGACATCGTCTGTGATCCAGTCGATGCTGTAGTCTTCGCCGTACTGGGGCCCTTCATAGACCGCGTGGTGGACGGAGCCGTCGTCGAGTGTCAGCGTGAGCTCGAAGTTGGAGTTGTCGATGCCCTCGCCGCTTACAGCGAGCGTGCCCGAACTGATTGTGTATTTCGTATTCTTGCTGACTACATAGCTGTCCTTTGCCGATATGGTCCAGTCTGCATAGCTGCTTTCAGGGTCGACGGTATATGTGCCTGAGCTGAAAGCTGCTGTGGCAGTCTGCTCGTCGATGTATCTGGTGAGGTAGATTATGTAGTAGGTCCCTTCCTGGTCGTAAGTGCCTGCCGTTCCAAGTTCTCTGTCGGACATCATAAGGAAATGCGTGTAGGTCTCGTAGGCGTCTCCGAAGTAGGTGGAAAGGAATACGCTGCAGGGAGTGTCCATGTCATATTCGGGAGCCTCGAGGCCTTCGTGCACATAGCCGCAGTTCTGGCAGCGCCACACGCGGGGCTTGTCGGACTTGAACACGGTGCCCGCTTCGATGGCGGCGGCGAAGGCGAGGAAACGCTCTTCGTGATGCTTTTCGGCCACGGCGATGTTGCGCATGACGGCGGCGATGACGGGGAAGCCTTCGGCGTCGGCCACATCGGCGAAGGAGGGATACATGTCGGAGTATTCCTCGTTTTCACCGGCAGCGGCGGCCTTCAGATTGTCGAGAGTGGAACCGATGACGCCGGCGGGATAGCTGGCCGTGATTTCCACGTTGCCGCCTTCAAGGAACTTGAACAGACGCTTGGCGTGTTCCTTTTCCTGATTGGCGATTTCCTCAAAGGCCTTCTGCATTTCCACATAGCCGTCCTTCTTGGCCTGAGAGGCGAAGTAGGTGTAGCGGTTGCGGGCCTGGGATTCGCCGGCGAAGGCGATGAGAAGATTCTTTTCGGTCTGAGTACCTTTCAAAGATTTCATGGCAAAACTCCTGGTGGCAGAGAAAGGGGGGGGTCAGCAGGCGCGCCTCTGATTCGCTTCCTGCATCTCTTCCGCCATCTCGGCGGACTTGCGCTCACATTCCTCACAGATACCGTCGTATTCCACGCGCACGGTGGTGATTCTGAACCCGGGAACGCTCAGCGTTCCTATGCCGGGCTCGTCTTTCCCGTCGGTGAACACGTCGGCCACCCGCCCGCATACATGGCAGCGCACATGGCGGTGCGGTTCCACTCTTCCGTCGAAACGACGCATGGTTCCGGCGGAGTCAATCCTCAATACTTCACCCATATCCGCCAGAAGGTCCAGATTCCTGTACACGGTTCCCAGACTGATATGCGGCATACGGGCCTTTACTATGGTGTAAAGTTCATCCACCGTGGGATGCGTGTCCACTTTGCGCAGTTCCTCAAGAATGATGCGTCGCTGATTCGTCATCCTTGTCTTGGGCATGTTCGCTCCTCAAACTCATATCGCTTGTCTGGAGGCAAGATAACAATAATAAGAATGATTGTCAATAAGTAAAAGTCATAAAAAATCAGTTTTCCTCTGCGCGATCCGGGGAAAAATCATGGCTGAATCATGCGGACCGGCGCACTCTCGAGACAGCATCTTCATTCCACGGGAGGCCTCATGGACACACCGGAAAAAAACGCGGCTCCTCTTTCCCGGCGCGGCTTTCTGCGCTCTTCCCTCATGACCGCGGCGCTTTTCGGCGTCACGCGGGGCGTGCAGCCCTGCGTGGCGGAGGCCCTTGCCGACACTCTGCATGCCGTGCGTCCGCCGGTGTTCTGGCTTCAGGGCATGGGCTGCACCGGTTGCTCCGTGTCCCTGCTCAACAGTCTGCATCCTTCCATAGCGAACGTGCTTCTGCACGTCATACGCATGGACTTTCACCCCACGCTCATGGCCGACGAGGGCGAGGGGGCCATGGAATTCATGCTGCGCATGGCAGAAGAACACGCCGGAGAATTTCTGCTGGTGGTGGAAGGCGCGGTGTCGGACGAGAAGGACGGCCGCTACTGCGTCATAGGCGAAGCCGGACACGAGGAGTTTCCCCTCTCCTCCACGCTGCTGCGTCTTGCGCCGCATGCCGCCGCGGTGCTTGCCGTGGGCGGCTGCGCCTCCTACGGGGGCGTGAGTGCGGCGCGGGGCGCGGTGACGGGAGCCATGGGGGTGCAGGCGTTTTTGCGGAAGAAGAACGTCGCCGCGCCCGTGGTCAACATTCCCGGCTGTCCGCCGCATCCCGACTGGATGGTGGGCACGCTGCTTCTGCTGCTGGACGCGGTGGAGCGCTTCGGCATGGCCGGAGGGGTGGCAAAGCTTGCCGAAAGTCTCGACGCCTGGGGCAGGCCGCGCGCCTTCTACGGGAACAGCACGCATGAAGCCTGTCCCTACCTCTACCTCTTCGACGAAGGACGCATGGCCGAAAGCCTCGCGGACAAGACGGGCTGCCGCTACGGCATAGGCTGCAAGGGGCCGGGGGCCTGGTGCGACTCCCCCCTGCGGCGCTGGAACGACCGCGTGAACTGGTGCGTGGAGAACGCCCTGTGCATAGGCTGCGTGCAGCCCGACTTTCCGGACGGACAGTCGCCCTTCTATCAGAAGAACCTCTGGTAAGTTGCAGCAGCGCCTCCCGCGCCGCCCTCGCGCCTGCATCGCAGGCGAAACGCTTTTTCCAAGGACTGGACTATGGCCGTTTCCCTCGCCATCGACCCCATCACCCGCATTGAAGGTCACCTCAAGGCCACGCTGGAGATTTCCGAGGGCGTGGTACGCGACGCCAGACTCACCGGCGGCATGTTCCGGGGCTTTGAAACCATCCTTCTCGACCGCGACCCGCGGGACGCCGTACAGATCGTGCAGCGCATCTGCGGCGTCTGCCCCGTCTCCCACGCTCTGGCAAGCTGCCTTGCGCTGGAGGACGCCTTTTCCATAGACGTACCGAAAACGGGCGTGCTTCTCAGAAATCTGATGCAGGGCGCGAACTTCCTTCAATCCCATCTGCTGAGCTTCTATCAGCTTTCCGCTCAGGACTTCTTTCAGGGACCCGCCACGCCGCCCTTCCTGCCGCGCCAGAGCGCTCCGGACCTTCGCCTCGGCGAGGCGGCCACGGCCATGATGGTCGCGCAGTATGTGGAGTCGCTGGACATCCGCGCCCTGTGCCACGAAATGGCGGCCGTTTTCGGCGGACGCATGCCGCATGTGCACGGCATCGTGCCGGGCGGGGCCTCCTCCGCGGTGACGGACGAACATATCCGGAAGTTCCGCACCCGGCTCGAAAAGGCGCGCGCCTTCATCGAAGAGCGCTACGTTCCGCTGCTCTATCTGCTTTCGGAAAGCTACGCCGACCTTGCGCGCATGGGCAGAGGCTGGGCCAGCGCCATGTGCGTGGGCGTCTTCCCCCACCCGGATACGGGCGGGGGCGTGTTCCGCGCAGGCGTATGGGCGGGCGGCAGGGAATACCCCTTCGAACCGGACAAGGTTGCGGAAAACGTACGCTACTCGTGGTTCACCGAAGACTCCGGCGGCAGCCCCTTCAGCGCTCCGCCTCCGGTAGTGGACATGGACAAACCCGGCGCCTACAGCTTTTCCAAGGCCGCGCGCTACGACGGCATGCCCATGGAAGTGGGACCGCACGCGCGCCTCTGGATAAGCGACGCCGAACTCTCCCCCATGGGCCGGGAACTTGCGCCGAAACATCTCGGCATACACGCCTCCCGCTTCCGTGACCTCGGCGAAACCTTCGTCTTCTCCATCATGGGCAGGCATCTGGCCCGGGCTGAAGAAACATGGCTGGTGGCAAAGGCCATGGAAGGCTGGCTTGACGCGCTCACCCCGGGGCAGAGCGCCCTTGCGCCGCTTCCCGCCCTCACGAACGGGGAAGGGTTCAGTCTCACGGAAGCGCCGCGCGGCTCGCTCATGCACTGCCTGAAGGTGAGAGACGGACGCCTTTGTTTCTATCAGGTGCTGCCCGCCACCTTGTGGAACGCCTCCCCCCACGACGACGCGGGCCTGCGCGGCCCCATGGAGGAAGCCCTTACAGGCCTCTCCGTACCGGATGAGAAAAGTCCGGTGAACGCGGGGCGGCTCATACGCGCCTTCGACCCGTGACTGGGCTGCGCCGTGCATGTCATGCACGCCAAAGCCGGGGCGTGACCCCGGAAAAAAAAGGCGGGACATCCCGCCTTTTCCTTCCTTAAAAGAAGCGCTCCGGCAGAGGGGAACAGAGTGTGTCCCGGCTTCGCACTGACGCCGCCTTGCCGCGAGACCGACTCCTGCCGTACAGAGGGCAGCCCCGTGCCCCTTCAACATGCCCCCGGTAAAACAGGTCTCCCCCGTCACTCACGGTCCGCACGCACGCGGGCAGGCGGCTTACCTGAGCGCGCGGGCCGTCTCCTGCCGCACACGGACGATCCGGCCGCTCTCAGGCGCAGGCAGCGGCGCATGAGCGCGAAGATAGTCCTCCACCACGTCCGCCACCAGCGGCTCCGGCGAAGGCACGTTTTTTCCCTGCCTGAGCATGTCGTATCCGTCGCCGCCTCCGGCAAGGTAGTCCGCAAGGGCCACCACATAGCGGCCGTCCGGATCCAGCGGCCGCGCCTGCCCGTTCCCGTCCACAAGGTACGCAAACAGCACGCGCTCTCCCGCGGGGCGGGCGGCGTCCACGCCGTAGCGAAGTCCCGCCGTCTGCAGGAGGCGCGGCCCCTTTGCGCCTTCCTGCGCCACGCCGTGCTCAAGGGCCGCAAGCAGCTCCCGCCCCTCATATTCGCGCAGTACGCTCACGTTGCCGAAGGGATGCACGGAAAGCACATCCCCGCGCGTCAGCGTTCCCGCGGGAAGGGCCGCGCGTATGGCTCCGCCGTTGCAGAGCGCCGCCACCGCGCCGAAAGGCCGGGAAAAGGCCAGCATGGCGTCCACGGTGACCATGCCGCCGAGGCAGTCCCCCTCCCGGCAGGCCTCCATGCCGTCGGGCAGTGAAAGATTCTGGAAGCCCACCACCTCGCCGCGCAGGTTTTCCAGCGTGGCCGCCCACTTGTCCACCAGCGCGGCCATATCCGCATCCACGGGCATGTCGGCGGTAAGCGGCAGAGCTTCGCCGCTCCAGGCCTCCGGCACGCCCGCGGCGTCGAAACGTACGGTGAGACGTCCCAGATACTGCGCGCTGCGCCCCGCCGTCACCACCAGCACGGGCGAACCGTCCGGCGAATGTTCCACGATGGGATACGGTCCGTCGGAAGACGCAGGGCCGAGACAGCTGT
>CASFUJ010000132.1 GCA_949297645.1 uncultured Desulfovibrionaceae bacterium | reverse complement strand
TCTGCCGAGTTTTTCCAGCGCCTCGTCGGGCACGATGGGGAACTGCTGATTGGTGAAGGAATTGAAGAGCAGCGGCCAGCCCTTGTCCGTGAAGGTGCGGCGCAGGCGCATGGCAAGGGTGTCGGCATGTTCCGCCATCTGGAAGTACAGGCCGTCCTGGAAAAGGGCCGTGAACTGCACGCCCAGGAGGCGCCCTTTGGCCAGCATGGCCCCGCGCTGCTTCATGAGGTAGCGGAAGTCCTTTTTCAGCAGGGGCGAGGTGATGACCACGGCTTCGCCGAACAGCGCGCCCACCTTGGTGCCGCCGATGGTGAAGGCGTCGCAGAGCTGCGCGTAGTCAGCGAGCGTCATGTCGTTGACTTCAGACATGAGCCCGTAGCCCATACGCGCGCCGTCCACGAAGAGGAAGAGACCGTACTCGTCGCAGGCCTGCCGGATGGTTTGAAGTTCGGCCTTCGTGTAGAGCGTGCCGAATTCCGTGGGTGAAGAGAGATAGACCATGCCGGGCTGCACCATGTGTTCGAAGGAGGCGTCGGCATAGTGGGCGGCGCATACGCTGCGAATCTGCTCCGCTGCGATTTTGCCGTCGCAGGCGGGCAGGGGCAGCACCTTGTGGCCGGTGGCTTCCACGGCGCCGGTTTCGTGGACGTTGATGTGTCCGTTGTCTGCGCAGAGAACGCCCTGCCAGGGTTTGAGCGCCGCTTCTATGACCACGAAGTTCGCCTGCGTGCCGCCGACCAGAAAGTGCACGTCGGCTTCCAAAGCGTCGCAGGCTTTGCGGATGAGGGCGCGGGCCTTGTCGCAATAATGGTCTTCTCCGTAGCCGGGCGTCTGTTCGAGATTGCTTGCCGTAAGCAGTTCCAGAATACGCGGATGCGCGCCTTCTCCGTAGTCCGATTCAAAACGAAGCATGATGTCATCTCCTGTTTTCCAGTCGCTTCCAGCGGCACAGGGCCCTTTCGGCGACATGACAGATTTCATAAATAGTAAGGCCGAGCAGGCTCATGGAAAGAATACCGCAGAACATTTCCAGCTGGTCGCCCCGTCCCCAGGCGTCCATGATGAGAAAGCCCAGTCCCCTCTGTGTGGCGAAGGATTCGGCCATGAACAGTACGGCCACGGCGGTGCCGCTGCTGACCTTGAGCGCCGTCATGGCGCTGGGAAGTGCGGCGGGGACAAGCACATGCCGGACAAGCTGCGCCGGGGAACCTCCCAGCGTGCGGAAGGCATCCAGGTAGCGGGCGTCGAGCTGCCGTATGCCGTCGCGGGTGACCACGAGAATCTGGTACCCGGTCGTCAGGGCGATGATCAGGATTTTGGAGAGGTCGCCCAGACCGAACAGGGTGAGGAAGACGGGCAGCAGTACGATTTTCGGCAGAGGATAGGTCAGGAAGACCATGGGCGAGACGTAGCGGTCGATACGTCGCCTGTAGCCGAGAAGTATGCCGAGAGGAAAGGCCGTAATCCATGCCAGCATCATGGCGGCCGTCACGCGGAAGGCGCTGCTCAGAACGTGCTCCTGCATGACCGAATCCTGCAGGGCCGTTACCCATGTGCGGAGCACTTCTGCGGGCGCGGGCAGAAGATAGGGGCCGAGGGCCCATGCGCCGATCTGCCAGAGCAGAAGAAGAGCGAGAAAGGCCACGACGTAGCGGAAGAGAATGTCGAGAATCTTCATGCGAGCGCCTCCGCGGAGGGACGGGATTCCGCCTCCTCGAGCGCCTCATGCACGCTCCGGATGAGGGAGAAGTAGGCGTCGCTGTTGCGGCAGGACGCGTCCCCAAAGCAGGGATTGTCCAGCCACAGCTTTTCCGTGGCGGGTTTTCCGCCCATGACCATGATGTGGCGGCCGAGAAACACCGCTTCCGCCACGTTGTGGGTAACCAGCATGAAGCTCATGCGACGGCGCTGCCATACGCTGAGCAGCAGATTCTGGAGGTGTTCGCGGGTGATGGCGTCGAGAGCGGCGAAGGGTTCGTCCATGAGCAGCAGGTCTGGCCGGGAGATGAGGGCCCGGCCTATGGCCACGCGCTGGCGCTGTCCGCCGGAAAGCTGTACGGGAAAGCGTTGTTCCAGTCCCTCCAGTCCCAGTTCCTTCAGCATGGCGGCCACGGCGGCGGAGCGTTCCGTTCTGCCGACGCCACGCAGTTCGAGAGGCAGGGCCAGATTGTCACGGACGGTTTTCCAGGGAAACAGGCCGTAGTCCTGAAGAATGAAGGCTGTTTTCCACGAAGATGGCAGAAAAGCCGTCCCTTCACCCGCTTCCGTCAGACCGGCAATGATGGCCAGAAGCGTACTCTTGCCGCAGCCCGAAGGCCCGATGATGGACAGCGATTCTCCGGCGGGCAGGGTAAAGGAGATGTCGGACAGAACGACGTTCTGTCCGAAACGCTTGCCCAGCGAGGTGACGCTCAGTCTGTCGCCGCTCATTCCGCGTCCTGAAACACGATGTCGGCAAGGACGGGAACGCCCTTTTTCAGAAGCCTGTTCTTCTCCATCCAGGAGGCGTAGTGCCGGATATCTTCTTCCGAGGGCAGGCCCAGAGGTGTGAGAGGCTCCTCGAAGCGGAGCATGGCGTAGTGAGGCGCGGCCTGCGGGGCGAGAAGTCCGCGTTTCTGCATCATGGCCTTGTAGGTGTCCGGAGCGGCGTTGATGCGTCCGGCTTCCTCCGCAAGAGCGGCACGGAAGCGCCGTACCTTGTCAAAAAACGCCGGGTCGGAAGTCTGTTCGGGCTTTCTCAGGGCGATGACGGCAAGGGGCAGATTGAGCTGCCTGTCGTCGAGCAGCACCCGTGCGCCCTGTCCCTCCACGAGGGAAAGCAGAGGTTCGGGCAGCAGAGCCGATTCTATCTGACCGGAGAGCAGCATCTGAAGCCGAACGGGAATCTGCCGGATGTCGCGTTTTTCCAGTGAATCTGCCGCGCCTTCCTTCTCCAGCAGGCTGTCCAGGACGAAATCCACGATGGTGGCGCGGCCTATGGAGCAGGTTTTTCCCGCAAGCTCGGAGAGCGTGTTCACGGAGGAGCGCGGGCTGACGGCAAGGCCGAAGAAGCGGGCGTTTTGCGTGGAGTGGGAGGTCGTGGCCACTATCATCTGCGGAGCGCCGCTTTCGTTCTGCATGAGCACGTTGATGATGTCGCCGAAGTGTCCGTCCAGAGAACGGGCCCGCATGGCGGCGCCGAGCTCCAGAGCGCTCTGGAAGGGGACGATCTCCACCTCGAGACCGTGCGCGGAAAAGACGCCGTCTTCCGCCGCGGCATGAAGAATGAGGGAGTCCGCCGCAGGGAGCGTGCCGATTTTCAGCGTATCGGCGGCAGAAGCGCAGAAGGGAAAACAGAGGGAGATCAGGAGGGCAAGGTATCGGAAAGCGTTTTTATACGAAGACATGGCGGTATTTCCTGCCGGTTGAAAAGTGAAGGGGAAGCGTTCAGGCCTTGGGAAGGCTTTTCATGAAATCCACGGCGAACTGCACGGCCTCGACTGTGAGGCTCTCGCATGCGTGCGGCGGGTCGGAAGGCTGAAAGCCGCCCGGTCGCAGGTCGCGGCAGACAAGGGAGTCGAAGCGGGCCGTGAAGGCTTCGGCAAAACGGTAACAGTGGGAGGCGGTCTCTTTGTTGCTCAGGCCGTATGCCGCGCCGAGTATGCCGATGAACATGAGCGCGCCTTCCACAAGGCCGCACTGGGCGCGGAAGCGGCCTGCCCCGTGCATGCCCGTGGCGGCCTGCAGCGTCTGCACCTCAAGGCGCACGTCAAACGCTTCGCCGAGACAGAGCAGCATGGTTTTCGCACAGTTGTAGTCCTTATCCCAGTAGAGTTCATGCACGCGTTCCGCGATGTCGTTCATACACACGTTCCTTATGCGGCAAAAATTCCCGGGCGTGGTTTCAGGCTTCTCCGCAGAAAGGTCGGAAAAGAGGCGGCCGTGCTCCTGAGGCTACACCTCTTCCGGTTGCCGGAAGGGAGCCGTGGAGCGGTTTTCCATCAGATGATGGGTAAATTCCACGCGGGTGATGTTGTTGGGCGCATTGTCGCCGGCCATGCGCTCGTAAAGGATGTTGAAAGCGTTTCTTCCCTTTTCCTCGATATGGTGTTCCACGGAGGTGAGGCCGACGCTCCAGAGATGGGAGGCCGAGAGATTGTCGAAGCCGCAGACACTGTAGTCTTCCGGTACGCGGAAGCCCTTTTCGGCCAGAGCGTCGAGTACGCCGTAGGCCACGGAATCGTTGACGGCCACGATGCCGGAAATGCGGGAGCGGCGTTTCAGACACTCCATGGTAAGTTCATAGCCTACGCTGTGTTCTATGCCTATGTCGTTGAGTTCCTCAAGCGGCGTGATGTCCCGCGCGAACACCTGGACGGAGGTGTCCGGCTCCTGGGCATAGACGGCGCGCACGCCGTCGAGTCTGCGTACGCGCATGGCGTTCACTTTGTTGAGCGTGGTGGAGATGAAGGCGATGTGTCTGTGCCCGAGGCTGAGCATGTGCCGCCCCACCAGCATGCCCGCGCTGTAGTTGTCGAGCTCCACGGTGTCCACGTTCAGACTGGTGTTCCTGTCGCCGATGACCACGAGCGGAAGGCTGCGATTGACCTTTTCCAGAAGCTCCACGCTCTGGGGCATCATGGTGAACACCATGCCGGAGGCGCCCATCTCCAGCGCCATGTCGAGAATTTCTTTTTCCTTGTCGGCGCTTCTGTAGGTAGTGAAGATGAGCGTGGACACGCCGTGCTGTTCGGCGGATTGCTGTACGGCCTGCACCATTTTGGCGTAATAGGCGTTGCCGATGTTCGGGCTGATGATGAACACCAGTCTCCGGGAGGAAAGAGGACGCGCCTTGTGCTTCGCCGGGGAACGATATCCCAGGACGTCCGCCGTATGACGCACCTTCTGTACGGTATCGGCCGAGAAGGAAACGTCGGACCGTCCGTTGAGTATCATGGAAGCCGTACTCAGCGAGACTCCCGCGGTGCGGCTTACGTCTTCCAGCGTGATTCTCTTTTTTGTCGTCATAGGTATCCTGTCTCCCCCATGCAGGCTAACGGCAAGCCGTTTTTTCGTCAAATAACGGAAAAGCAGAACTTATTAAAATTTTAAAAATTGAAAGGCAATGTTTCAAAGATGGCGATTTCAAATATTAAATTTTTAAATTTAAGAAAAAAACGGGATATGTCTTGATTATTGGTGGTACTACCCGTAAAAGAGAAAACATGGAACGTGGGAACGGGGAAGTTTTATTTAATTTTTAGCTAAAATTTGGAAAAATTTTAATTGAAATTTTAATAAAATTTTCCATGAGGCATGGGATTTCCCCTTAATCTTCATCAGGAGCTTTTTATGAGCGCGCCCAGCAAAAAAGAAATCCGCAAGGT
>CASFUJ010000131.1 GCA_949297645.1 uncultured Desulfovibrionaceae bacterium | reverse complement strand
AGATGGTGCGCAATCTCGTGGGCCTCATGGTGGCATGCGGACGCGGTAAGTTCGACCCGGAAGACATCCCCGCGCTGCTGGCCTCCTGCGACAGACGCAGGGCCCCCTTCACCGCGCCGCCTCAGGGACTGACCATGACGCAGATATGGTACGAAGGAGAACCCATGCCCGAAGGCTGGGTCAGCGGAGAATAGCCATGGAGCATCTTACCGTCCTTCCCGAAGAAAACGAATGCAGGCTCGACCATGTGCTCGGCCGTCTGCTGCCCGACATGGGTCTGCGCGGTCGTCGCCGCCTCTGCGAGACGGGCCTTGCCAAAGTAAACGGCCGCCCGGCCGCGCCCTCGCGCAAGATGCGCCCCGGCGAGGTGGTGGAAGTGATGACGGACGCCGCGGCAGACCGCGGCGCTTCCGGCGCGGCCGCGCCGGGAACGGATACTGCCGTCTCTGCCGGTCCGGATTCCGGCGGCGGACTGTATCCTCGCGGGAAAGCCCGCGTGGTTCTGCGCACGCCCCACCTTGCCGCTCTTTTCAAGCCTGCCTCCATGCACACGGAAGCGCTGGCCGGTAAACCGGGAACAAGCCTTCAGGCCCGACTTGTCGAACTTCTCGGCGTCCCTTCCGCCCGTCTGCTGAACAGACTGGACTTTTCCACCTCCGGTCTCACGGCGGCGGCGCTGGATGCGGAAGGCGAGAGTCTGTACCGGCAGGCGCAGGACGACGGGCGCACGACCAAGCGTTATCTCGCGCTGCTGGAGGGAGAACTTGCCCATGAAATGCTGGCCACACAGAAGCTGTTTCTAAAAAACCGCAGTCGCGTGCTGGTGGAGCTGGAAAGACATCCCGACGTGCGCCGTCATACAAGGGTGCAGCCTCTTGCCGTCATGGATGTTGCGCCCATGCGCCTCCTTCTGCGCACACACGGCTGGACGGGCGACCTGACCGGGCCCGTCACGCTGGCCGGGTGCACTATTCTGAAGGGGGCGCGGCATCAGATACGCGCCCATTGCTCCGCCCTGGGCTTTCCTCTGCTGGGAGACGGCCGCTACGGCGCCGCCTTCCGTCCCAAAGAATGCATGGAGGAAGCGTTTTTCCTGCATCACGGCCGCCTCATGCTTCCCGGCTTCGACGCCACTGTCCTTCCCCCCTGGCTTACGCTGCTGGAAAAAGACGCCGCCCGCGCCGCCGCTCTCTGGCTGAAGGGATAACTGTCCCGGTTCTCCGGTTTCCGATGCCGGTTACAAGATTTCCTTTCCGCCGCCCCGCAGAAGACGCCGCTCTTCGTTTTCCCGATATCCCCTTTCAGACACGCTGTCGGGCTCACCCGCAAAACGGAGGAACCCGACCATACCTGTTTTTTGCTCACCCGCTGAGCGGTATGGTTTCGGACGCCCGCGTTCCCTCAGCTACCTGAAGGCCATACGGAAAAGACCCGCCGTATCTTCCGATACGACGGATCTTCAAAGCCATATTTCTCAGGGCAAAGCATCGTTTCCGTTTTTTGCCGGAAGGCGACTGCGCCCCGCATCATACATGAAGCCGGAGCGGCAAAAGGTCATGAGGTACTCAGACGAGGCGTTCCCCATGCCGGAGCCCGGCCTACTGACGTTCCTTCTCCCATTCCTCCTGGCAGGAGAGGCACAGGCCCACGCCGGGAATGGCCTTGAGGCGCGCTTCGGGAATAGGCTCGCCGCATTCGCGGCAGCAGGGCTTGCCGTCAATCCATTCCGGGCCTTCCTGATAGCCGGTATTGGCGGCCTGCCTCAATGCGGATTCACGTTCAATTCGTTCCAGTTCCGTAGCCTGATCAAAAACATCCATAATCAGCTCCTGAAAAACTCTCCCGCCGTAGGTGCGGGAAAAGAGCGTAAGGCAACAGGACGCCGTGGACGGCGCCCGAGACCGGAGAACCTCCCCGGTCGCAGGTTACAGGGAAAAGTTAGGCAAGAAGAGATTCTGCCGGAATTTTGACAACCAGCTTTTTAACTTTGTCGCTGGCAGCCTTAACACAGGGCATATGAGCTTCTCCGGGAGTAACCAGAGCAAACATGCCCGGCGTCAGATGAATACGGGCCGCACATTCAGGCTTTCCGGCATAAAAGACAAGATCACGCTGCGCATCACGCAGACTTTCCTCTTCGCCGCCGCAAAGGAAAAACACGTCGATGAACTCATCTCCCGCCAGCACGGCCTGAATATCGGCCATGCGGTCATGGCTTTCATAACGGGCTTCGTTTTCCTGCTTGGGCGCATAACTTGACACCGAAGCCATGACGCCTCCCTTTTCGGGGCCTCCGGCCAGAGGATAGTTCCCCTCCGGCAGAGAATCGCCTTTACGGACAAGTTCCATCAGCTCGGGGTACAGGGTGCTCCAAAGTTTCCCGAGAGGGTACCGGGCACCGCGCTCAAAGGTATCGACAATCATGATATGAGCAATCTCCACAAAAACGATATCGCGCCGGACTATCCGGCCATAGGTGAACGATGGGCGAGAATGCCTTGTGCAACAAGCATTGTCAAGAGCCTGAACGCTATATTGCCGGAGAAAGGAAAAACGGGAAAAAAGGGACGGAAACAGACCTTCCACCGTTCTTGTCCTTCTCCTCTGCGGGCATCTCATCTTCTTTATACACCTGCAGGCGGAAGAAACGCAATATCGCGCCGCGGAGGAACTACGCCCGATACAAACAAAGCGTCTTTAAGAAATCCGCAGTTCCATTCCGTGACGCCTGCCCATCCCGGACGCGGCGCCTGAAAAAAGCCGGAACGTCCGGCGCGCCCCGCAGTCTCCGAAACGGCAGAGGCAGTCGGGAAAAACGCCATCCCTCCACAGGACTCCGCGTCAAAGAAGGCACGGCAGAAGGGGCATGAGGCGCCAGACTGAAGTCAGAGAGGAACAGATATGCAAAAAACGGTACAAAAAAAAACGCTGCCGCCCTCCCGCCCGCCTGTCCCGGAAAAACGGCGTACCGGTCAGGGGCCCCCTTTCCCGGATTATACAGCGCAGGCTCATGCCCGGCTCTCCCGGCATCGCCGTCACAATCTTACAAAAACTCAAGTATAAATAGTTGCATCACATTTCACGCGTTTTTCCTCACCGAAAAGAGCGGACGCCCCTTGTGGAAACGCCCGCACGGGAAAAGCCGTTCAGATATCGCAGAGGTACCCGGCCCCCTTTTCTAGCGCTCCACGGGAGTGCCGGAAAGCGACCTGCCCCGGAATTTTCCGGTCAGTATCCGCAGGAAGGTCACGATGAGGCGACGGTCGTTATCGGAAACCGGCATGCCGGAAAGGTACCTGCCCATGATGGTCACACTCTCATCCAGCGTGGCCACGGTGCCGTCATGCATGCAGGGATGGGAGAGTTCCACGTTGCGCAGGTCGGGCCCCTTGAAGCGGTGCAGAGCATCTTCCTTACCGGTGAAGCTCATGAGCCCCTTGTCGGAATTCAGAGGCTCTCCCCTGTCGGCAAAGTAATCGGCCTTGAAGTCCATGTACTCAAAGGACTGGCCGCCCACGCTGCGGCCCATATGGCAGCTCGCACAGCGATACAGATTGAAGAGTCGGTAGTCTTCCGCATCCTCTGCTGTGATGGCCCCATTGTCACCGCACAGCCACTTGTCAAAAAGGCTGTCCGGAGTGATGAGCGTCTTTTCATATTCGGCGATGGCGTCGGTGATGTTCTCTCCGGTCCAGCCGTCAGGATACACCGCGGCTGCCTGAGCCGTGAGCACCACATCCTTCGAGAGTCTGACAATGATTTCTTCCCAGTCTTTACTGCCCATTTCCATGGGGTTCAGGGGCGGTCCGCCAGCCTGCTCCTGAAGGTCCGCCGCGCGTCCGTCCCAGAACTGACGGATGTTGAACGCCGCGTTGAAATGGTGGGGGCGTTAATGTCCCAACTGACCCCGTATGCCTTCCGAGAAGCGAGAATTGTCCGTTCACGCCTTCTCATAGGCATGGCAGCCGGAACAGACCAGCGTGCTGTCGGCGGAAAGACTCCTGCCGTTGAACAGCTTTTTCCCGAGGGTTGCCTTCTTTACGTCCACGGCGATATGCGAAAGCAGAGGCTGCAACGGCTCGTTTGCCGTCTCCGCCGAGGCCGTGCCCGTAGCGTAGTACGCCGCGCGAGTGGTCTTCACCCAGTGCAGGATGTCCTTTTTGTCCTTGTCCGAGAGCTTGCTGCCCCTGTGCGCCACCGTAAATTTGACAGGCTGCATGGTATCGTTGAGTACAACCCATTCCATTGGCGTAAACACCAGCACGCCATACCGCTTTTTCTGCGTACGTCCCAAAGAAGCAGGAGCGTATGCCCCCGGTAGAAAATAAGTCATCCGAAGGCACGAAAAAACGCCATGGAAAAAATTCCATGGCGTTTTTCCTCACACAAAAGAAGAATTCTTAAGACTCCATGGGACGGCCGCAGAAACGGCGCTCTTCGCCTGCTCAGGGTGCATAACGTACCGCAGAAACGTCCGCAGTTTTTCAGCGTTGACGCCGAACGGTACGGTCAAACCATAGCCGCCGGCCTGCCAACTGCAAGCTTCCGCGCTCCTTCAGGCACAGTACCTTCACTTCGCACGAAGACTCCGCGCCATAGAGGCATCGGAAACGCTCCCCTCTCCGCTTCCGGGGCAGAGGAAGGGCTCAGTCCCCGCCCTTGGCCCTGCTTTCACAGTAGATGCAGCGATAGACTCTCTTCTCCCTGTCCGTCAGTTTGAAGATATGGGGCAGCTCCTGCTCGGTGGAGGTAATGCAGCGGGGGTTCTTGCAGCGGATGACGTTGGTCACCCGCTCGGGAAGCTCCACGCTGAACTTGCGGTCGAGCTTGCCGTCGCGCACGATGCTCACGGTAATACCCGGGTCCACATAGCCGAGCACGTCGAAGTTCAAATCAATGATTTCGTCAATCTTGATAATGTCCTTGCGGCCCATCTTCCGACTGGTCACGTTCTTCAGCACGGCCACGGAGCACTGGAGCTTGTCGAGGTTGAGAATATGGTACAGCTCCATGCTGCGGCCCGCCCGGATATGGTCGAGAACGATACCGTTGGAAATCGCGTCTATGACCATGCTAGTTCACCCCCAGAAGCTTCATGATGAGCGCCATACGCATGTACTTGCCGTTCAGCACCTGACGGAAGTAGGCGGCTCTCGAGTCCCTGTCCACGGCCACGGAGATTTCATTCACTCTGGGCAGCGGATGCATGATGCACATGTCCGCTCTCGCATCCTTCAGCTTTTCGGCATCCGTTTCAAACGCCATGCGCGCCACTTCCACGAATACTTGCCTGCGCAAATTTTTTAAAGGCGTGAGCAACCCTCTTTCCATACAAAAACTCCTGTATTTCTCTGTTTGCCGTCATGCCCTGCCAGCTCTCTCTGCCGCCGCGCGGAGCACTTCCCTGCCTACCTTGCCGCCGCCGGTGAAGAAAA
>CASFUJ010000130.1 GCA_949297645.1 uncultured Desulfovibrionaceae bacterium | reverse complement strand
TGATGCCGCGCCTCGTGGACATCACCTTCCGGGCCGAAAGTTTCCCCAGAGACGAGCTGGAATGCCTGTGCGCCCCGGCAGAAGCTCCTGCGGAAGCGCCGAAGAGCGTTCTTGGCCTTCCTTCTCCCTGCGCGCGCCTGCACTCCATACGCAGAATCACCGATGACAGGGAGGTCTGCCGTGCCCTGAGCTTGTGGGAGCGCGCCCCGGAAACGCAGGAATAAGAGGAGAGGCGCTTCACGCTGCCGTGCGACGTGAAGCGCTTTGCCCGGCTCAACCGCTTCGGGCAGGAATGATACTCACGCGAGACGTGAGAATCATCCGGCCCGGCCCTTCCGCTTCCTCCTTTTTTTTTTCTATGCTGGAAAAAAAGGAGAGACCATGACTTCCACTGACGCTCTTACCGCCATATTCACAAGGCGCAGCATACGCAGATTTTCCCGACGCCCCATCGACGTTCCCACGCAGCGCACCCTGCTGCGCGCGGCCTTTGCCGCCCCTGCGGCGGAAAACGCCGGAACAAGACGCTTCCTCGTCATAAACGACAGGGACACCCTCGATGCTCTGCCCTCGCTTCATCCATCGGCGGAACCGGCAAGAGAAGCCGCGCTTGCCGTCCTCGTCTGCTGCGACACCTCGGCCGAACCGCAGACCACGTTCTGGCCGCAGGACTGCGCCGTAGCCACACAGAACATCATGCTCGCCGCGCGGGCTCTGGGACTGGGCTCTCTGTGGTGCGGCATCCATCCTTCGGAAGCAAGGGAAAAGGCGTTTATCTCCGCCTTTTCCATGCCGGGCATGGTGCGGCCGGTCAGCCTCGTTCTGCTGGGCTATCCGCTCCAGTCCTTTTTCGAGGCGAACCGCTATGACGAGCACGCCGTCTTCTCCAACCTGTGGGGCAAGGCGTACCGTCCCGAGGAAGAAGAGGACGCCTCTTCGCAGGATATGCCGCTCTAATCGGCTGCCGCAGCCCGCCTTTTCCGCCCGCTGTGCCAGTCCTTTCCGTAAAACGGACAGGCTCCGGGGCATGTCGCGCATCACGCCTTACGGACGCCGGTCTGCATTCCCAGGTCGGGCCGTTTCGTATGAACGTCTTCCGGCTGTTTCATCCGCTTCCGCTCTCCCGATTCTGGAAAGGCGGCCCCCCTTGCGGGCGGCCGCCTTTCCAACGCGCGTCTGCAAAAAAAGCCCCGGTCTCCCGGGACGCTGCTCAATGTCTCCTGCCTGCGTCTATACCTTCATAAACGCTCATGGTGGAGGCAAGAAAATCCTCAAGTCTCAGACCGCCGCCGAACACGCGCTCCCGGCAGTACCCGGCAAGTCCGGTTCTCCAGTCATCATCCATGGCCTGCACCATGAGCCGCGCCATGGCCTCCGTGTCCCCGGGCGCAAAACTGTACCTTTCAGGAATGAGGTCCGGCATGACGCCCGTGGTGGAGGAAATGAGCGGAACGGAACTGGCCATGATTTCCAGCGCCGCTCTGGCGATGGCTTCCGACCCCAGCGAGGCGAGGATGCCGAAATCCAGCGCATTGATGACGGCTTCCGGTCTGTCCACCTTTCCGGTGACGGTAACGATGTTCCCCAGTTCGCCGAGGCCCGCCTCCTTTGTCCAGCGGGCGACATCAGCCGTGGAGAACTCGGAATCAAAACCGATGACAAGGAAACGGAGTCTGTGCGCATCAGGCGAGAGACTCCGCGCCCGGGCCAGCGCAATGATGCTTTCCCGGATGCCCTTGACTTCGTCCATACGCCCCAGAAGTCCCATGACCACATGTTCATCGGTATAGCCGTAACGGTGCCGCATCTCTTCCCTCGCAGAGGCATCGGCATGAAAGCGCGCCGTGTCCACGCCGCCGAGAATGGTGTGCAGGCGGCTTGAGGGTACCTTCAGAGCCTCGGCAAAATGCCGCGTCATGAGGGAATTCGTGGCAATGACGGCATCGGCCGCACGGCAGTGCAGCCAGCGGTTGACGGCCCCGCCCCGGGGAAGACGGCGGTCTCCCCGGGTGCGGACAAGGCCGAAACCGTGCCTTTTTTTCAGAAGAGCCCAGAGCACAAAGGCTTCGCCTCTGTGACAGTTGACGATGTCGGGTCGAAAATCACGCACCAGCCTGTCCATGCCGCGCCACAGCTCCATGAGTTTACCGGGCGTCTGGGAATTGAAAGGCAGCTCCACCGTGGGCAGGCCCATCTCCCGCGCCTTTTCCAGAGGCGGCGTTCCGGCAAGTCCTGCCACAAGAGAGGGATGCCCCGCATGCTGAAGGCATCGGGCAAGCGTTACTCCGTACCAGGCTGTGGCGTTGTACCAGCGGACGTTGACGACCTGTATCGTGCGCATGGGCTCCCCCCGGTTCAGTCGGTGAACAGCATGGAAGCGAATACCTGCGCTTCCTTTACGGCAAAGGAAAGACGGGCAGCCTCGTTGGGCGAATGGCAGTTTTCGAAAATAAGCGCCCATACGACGGCAGGTATGCCGCGCTCGCGGAAATTGACGGCCACGGTGGAACCGCCGATACCGCCGCAGCGGCACTCTTCCCCGAGCACTTCCCCGACGGCCTTCTTCAACGAAGTCACCACAGCGCTGTCCTCGGCCGTAGGCGCGGCGGCAGGTTCTTCCATGTGCTTTTCCACGCGGACGGAAACACCGTAGCGCTCCGCCACATCCCGTCCGAGGGCACGGAAGGCTTCAAGCACCTCGTCCAGCGTATAGCAGGGCAGGACACGGCAGTCGATGTAAAACACCTCCTTGCCGGGAATGGTGTTCACATTGGGCACGTTGGCCTCATGCCGGGTGGGCGTGAAGGTGGAACGGTCCGGAGAAAACAGCGCGTTGCGGGCGGAAAAACGCTTTTCCACTTCGGAAGCGCCGAGAATCATGGCCGCGGCCGCGGTCAGGGCGTTTCTGCCGTCGTCCGGGCGGGAGGCATGGCACTGGCAGCCCTCGATATCCACGCGCAGCCACAAAATGCCCTTTTCCGCAATTTCGATGAAACGGCCGTCCGGACTCCCGGAGTCGGGAACCACCACAAGGTCCCCCGGAGAGACGAAATCGGGCTTTTCCCGGAGAAGATGCTGAATGCCGCAGGCGTTTCCCGTTTCCTCGTCGGAAACAAAAATAAGACCGAGACCGATGTCCGGAACTATGCCCTGCTCCTTGAGGGCCGCGGCCAGCAGGCAGCCGCAGACGATGGCCTGCTGATTGTCTTCCACGCCGCGTCCATAGATGATGTCCTCATCCGTCGCGTCTCGTGTCACGCTCCACGGGTCGGTATGCCACAGACTTTCCTCACCTGCGGGCACCACGTCCATGTGGCCGAGTATCCACAGCATTCTTTCCGTGCGTCCGGGAATCCTGACGATGAGATTGGGCCTCCTGCCGGAAGGCACGCGCGCATCCGGCGCATCCGCATGCTCTATGTCGTCGATGCCGAAACCGCGAAGCCACGCTTCAAGGTAATCGGCCTTCTTCTGTTCCCCGTCGCCGCCGTTGTCCGGGCCGAGTCCGCGCAGGGCCGTCATGGAGCTTTGCAGTTCCAGCACGCGCCCGGCACTGCCGGAAAGCGCATCAAGTATCTTGTTCTTTTGTTCCGAAGACATACAAACTCCTTTAAACACCTAACACCGGACATCGCCTGTGCGATGTCCGGTGAAGAGGCCGGAAAACGGCCTGGAAACTTCCCTTCCCCGAAGAGAAGAAAAACTCCCGGAGCACATGCACGCCCCGCACCGTATGGACCTGCAGGGAAAGCCCGAAGGCCCCCGATGTGTACGGCCTAGTGACCCTTGGCGGCACGCTTGGAAGCCTTCAGAGGGTTGACCTTGGCCTTGGCGGCAACTTCCACCTTGATGTGGGTGGCGAAGTTGCACTTGCCGGAAGTCCACTTCTTGGCAGGCATGGGGTAGCTGGAGCAGAACTGCTGACCTTCGAAGTCGCAGACGCGGTCGCAGCCGGCGCAGTTTTCAACGATGGGCTGAACAGGAATGCCGTTCACTTCAACACCGGCTTCGGTCTTAACGGCGTTCTGAAGAACTTTGCTCATAGGAATCCTCCAAGTAATTCCCCGCATGGCGGGGCTGGTTAGCGCAACAGGAACTCGAATAATTGTCCTGTAATCGCGTTTCTGTCAAGCCCCAATTCAGGACGCCCCCCAAAGCGGGAAAACTGGACAGCTCCCGACCATCCATAGTATGTTGCGCCCTGTAAGAAGGAGTACGTCCCATGCCTCGTTTTCGTTCCCTGAAACAAACGCTGCGCACATGGTTCCGCGATGAGCGCTGGTCGAAAGAACAGCCCCTTCCTCCGGAATGCGCACAGGCCGCCCCTCTGTCTCTGGCCAACGCTCTTTTCGCCTGCCTCACGGAAGGCGGAACCATGGCCGAACGCGCGGCCTTCGCCATGGGCGGCGTCATGGCAAGAGTGTATGCCGACGCCCCGGAGGACGCGAAGAACATCGTCCGCCGCTTCATGTGGCACATGAACGAGGAGTCCGGCAACATAGGCTGGGGCATTCCTGAAGCCTTCGGGGAAACGCTGGCTCAGGTGCCTCCTCTGGCCGATACCTTCCGACGCGTTCTGCTCCACTACATCTATGATGCTCCAGAGGAAAAAAGCACCGGTTTCTGCGACCATGCGCCGCTGCGCATTTCCTGCTACCATGCCATCGCCCGCCTGCTGGAAGCCAGACCCGACTTCGTGAACGAGGCGCTTCCGCTGCTGCGGCTTTCCGCTCAGAACGAAACGGACGAGACCTGCAAACAGGCCGCCCGTGAGCTGGTACGCAAATATATGCTGACCGCGCTCTGAGAGAAAACGCTGCCCGTCCGCTGGGAAGAGCGCTCTTTACGCCTCCGCCTTCCGGCGGAAACGATACGGAACTCTTTCCTGCCGCTTTTTCAGGAACGCCGCTTGCCCCGGCCGCAGAAAACGTCCGGCCCGACACATCCATACAAAAAGAGCGGGCTCAAAGAGTCCGCTCTTTTCATACCGGATACAGTGTCTTACAGAATCAGACCGGAGCCGCCCTGCTGGGGATTGGGATTCAGCCCGCCGGAAGAGAGCGACAGATTGGAGCAGGCCTCCAGATACTTGTCCTGCACGTCCTGCGGAGTATGGGAATATTCGAAGAGGAAGTGCTTGCCGTCGATACGGCCGTTGAACTCCTGGTCGAAAGGATAGCCGTAGGGCAGTATCATGAGCTGCACCCCCTGCTGGGTGGGAACAGTCTGCATGATGGCGACGTCGGTCAGGGCGTTGGCTTCGGCATCAAACTTGCCGATGACAAGTTCACCGGTCACGAGTTTTACAAGACGGATATCATAGGCCATGATAAGACTCCTTGAATGTTGTGGTAGATAAGTAGGAAGTACCGGCCGTCTTGTCAAGTCGGATAAGGCTATTGCCAATTGCGGGATGTAGGCCTATTTCTTTCCGGACAAGGAGTTCATCATGCAAAGGAC
>CASFUJ010000129.1 GCA_949297645.1 uncultured Desulfovibrionaceae bacterium | reverse complement strand
GCGAGACGGCCAAGAATCTGATCTTCGGCGTCAACCAGATACCACTGACGGTCGATGTCGGCCGGGGTCGGGCTGAAAGTTTTCATGAAAATATCTCCTGTTCCGCGCAGAGCGGAACCGCATGAGTGTGCCGTAAAAGAGGCGTAGTCACAAAAAGGCTTCCCGCACAAGGGCAAGGAAGCACATTCCTCATTACAGTCGTTCTTTCATGAAGGGAAACCGGAGACGTTCAGCCCGCAACGGGGAGCCGGCGAAACGCACCTTGGGAGCGGCTACCAGACCGCCGTTCCCTTGCCAGAACGTTCGAAACAAGGTATCTGCCATAAAACGAAAGTTTAAGCAAGCGAGGAATGGCCATGCGGAGTATAAGAAAAAGCCTTCTCCAGTTCATTTTCTCCGGGGCCAGCATGCGCCGCTGGAACGACAAGCTCCGGCCCGTGGAGCTTTTCGAACTGGACAAGCAGGCCCACAAGATGATCGCCGCCTTCCTGCTCTGGCAGCAGAACACGCGCACTCTTCCCGCAGAAGAGCAGCGCCGTATAGGACTCGACATCATCGAGGGCGGTATTTTCGATTATTTCTACCGGCTTATCATCACCGATATCAAGCCGCCCGTCTTCTACCGCATCAAGGCCAACAAAAAGCATTACGAGGAGCTCACCGCCTGGGCGCTCAAGGAACTTGAGCCGCGCATCCGTCCGCTGGACGAACCGTTCTGGCAGCGACTCGTAGCCTATCATTCCCGCCCGACCGAAGAGGCAAACACCCTTGCCGACCGTATCCTGAGCGCCGCACACATGTATGCCTCGCGCTGGGAATTCTCTCTCATCGAGCCCCTCAACGGTTTCGACGAGGAAATCAAGGAAATCGGTCCGTCCTTTAATAAACGGCTGCTGGCCCTGAAGGACGTGGACGGCGTGAACGAACTTCTGGCAGGCTCGGGCACGGCGCTTGCCCGTATGGCCAACCTCTGCGGACAGCTGCGCTTTCAGATCCGCTGGGCGCAGACGCCGCGCGTTCCCGCCACATCCGTACTCGGCCACATGTTCATCGTGGCCGTGTACGCCTATCTCTTCAGCCTTTATTCCGACGGTTGCGCCCAGCGCCGCATCAACGACTTCTACTGCGGTCTGTTCCACGACCTGGCAGAGCTCCTCACCCGCGACATCATCACGCCCGTGAAGCGCTCCGTGGCCCAGCTTCCCGAACTCATCCATCAGTACGAGGACGAGGAGCTGCACAACAAAATTCTCGACCCGCTGGAACAGGAAGGCTACGGCCATATCCGGGAGCGTCTCGGCTATTATCTCGGACTGGACACGAGGTCGGAATTCAACGACACCTGCCGCAGGGACGGCGGTATTCTGAAACTGGAAGGATTTTCCGCCCTCGGGCAGTACAACGACGATGAGTACGACCCCAAGGACGGAGAGCTCATCAAGGCCTGCGACACGCTCGCGGCCTTCATCGAGGCCTACAGCTCCATCCACAACGGTCTCGGATCGCCCCACCTTTACGAGGCCATGGCCCGCATGCGGCGGGAAAACGGCGCCGTCCGGCTCGGAAGCTTCAGCATGGCCACGCTTCTGGCGGACTTCGACTGAGCCCCCTTCTTCCGCAGGGCAGACATTCCTTTAAAGAAGAGCCCCGGAAAAACCGGGGCTCGAACATGCAGAAGGTGCGACCTAAGCGGCCTCACTCTCCTCGCCCGTATCGTAACGGCGGTTCCAGCCCGTATAGGCGGAAATGATCAGCACGGCAAGCAACGCCCAGGAGTAGGGATTGAACAGGGCGGAGCTGATGCCGGGAGCGGAGATACCGTACCCTTCCGCCGCGCTGTAGAGCGCTCCGTACCATGCCGCCACGGCGATGTGCCAGGGGAGCGTGAAGAAAATGCTGCACACCGCACAGTCCATCAGGTTGGCACGACGTGCGGCGGAGAGATGGAACTTCTCACCGATGGGACGGACCAGACTCGGACCGACCAGAAGCTCGGCCGGAGCGTTGGCGGAAATCGGAATGGAGGCCAGCACGGTGACTCCCACGATGAACAGTTCCGCCTGACGCACGGTGGATACCAGCGTGCTGTGGGCGAAGTCGAGGATACGACGCATGATGCCGCTCTCCACCAGTATCTGCGTCACGGCAAGGATGAGGATAGCGAAAATGATGGCGCCGACCACGCTGTCCACACCGCTCTGAATGAGGCCGGTGGAGCCGCCGCTCTGTTCGGGAACGCTGAAGATGTCTCCGAGACGGATGTTGCCGATGACGACGCCGATGACCGCGGCCGTCACGTTGCCGTAGATGAGCGATTCGATGATGTGTCTGCCGAGCAGTGCGGTGATGACCACCACGGCCAGCGCCACGAGCATGTAGATGCCGTCAGGGTTCAGATTCGCCTGAATCTCGGGCAGCTCGCGCACTTCACCGCCGCCGCCGAACACATAGAAGATGACCGCGCTGATGGCGGCCGCGGAAATGGCCAGCGGGAAACGGCTGCGCACGACATCCTTCATTTTCGCCCCCTGCGTGTAGGCGGAAACGATGGTGGTGTCGGAAATGGGAGCGAGGTTGTCGCCGAAGGCCGCACCGGAAAGAATGGCAAGGCCCAGCAGCGCCGGGTCCGACCCCAGGAAATAGCCCGCAGGATACAATACCGGCGTCAGTGCGATGCAGGTGCCCGTACTGGTGCCCGTACCGAGAGCGAAAAGCATGGCCGCGCCGAAAACGAGCACGGTGAAGACGGAGCCCTGCGCGCCCGTGGTCATGCCCATCCAGAGCAGACCGTTGACCAGTCCGCCGGCAGCCATGAGCTTGCCGAACACGCCGGCAAAAAGCCAGGCCGTCACAATGACGATACCTGTCTTGTCGCCTATGCCGCGCATGGCGGCCTTGCAGTACTCCTCCTTATCTCTGGCAAAGAAAAGTCCCACGCAAAGCGCAAGCCACGCGCACGCCCAGAAAGGCTTGGTTCCGCCGCGTTCGGCCACAGACAGCACGACCAGCCCGATGACGAGAACCAGCAGCGGAACAAGACCGCCCCAGAGGCCACCGTACATGTCCAGTTTCTTTTCCTGCATGCAATTACTCCTTTTTTCACATGATTCCAGAGAATTCCCGGTACGAAGAGCACAAACCGGGGCCGCATACATATTGTCGATTGTCGACAGCAAAGTAATACTCCAATATATTGTCGGAGACAAGTACATGATGACTCTTTTCAAGCTTCCGCATATCGTGATTTTCCTGCAATGCTCCTTGCAGGAGAACACATTTTCATAAAAAAAGCGTGGAAAAATTTTCCCTGCGCCTTTCGGAAAACGGCGACCGCCTTTATCCCGGCCCATTTTCGCCGCCGTCCGCTTGTTCCGAAAAGCTTCAAGCGGTCGCCGTTTTCCCCGTCCGCCTTCTCCCGGTATCCGGAAAGACACAAAAATAATCCGTTGCGACGGAACGTTTTTCCGGGCCGCTTCTTCCGGCCTCCGAAGGTCGTCGGGCTTTCCGCCGCCCGGCAGGAGGCGCTCCATCCGCGCCCCGTCGCCTCCGTACAGGCATCGTCCGTTCGTTTCGAAGCTCCATCCTTATCGGAAAAGCCGCGTGCCCGGTGCCGCATACGGAAGAGGCGCCGTTCCTGCTCCCTTTTCCGACGCCTCTGCCCTTCTTCCGCGAACGGCATCATCGCACAACCAGAAGCCTCAAATGCTTCGCCCGCAGGAAAAGCGCGCGTCCCGACACAATCCCCCCCTCATCCCCTCTTTACGAAAGAACGTTTTATGCGTACTTAAAAGCTGTCCGCCATACCGGCGGGCGCGTGGTCTTTCCGACCCATGCCGTCAGGCACCATCCATACGGGGGCGCATTGGTTTCGACGGGGATGCTGGAAGCCATGGTTGCAGGTCGAGGCGCCGCTGGCCTCGTAAAAAGCGGCAACAAAGTAATTGCCAACAACGATTACGAATACGCCTACGCTGCGTAAGCGGCAGGGCACCCTGACGGCTTAGACCGTCACGCCGAAGCGGCCGACGTCCGATACGTCGCCAAGGCGCCAATGCATCGGGCTGGCGTGCGTCTGCTCCTTCCGGGGCGCACGCGAGGAGTTACGGCGGGATAACTGACGGACGCCCGTCTGCGGGCCACTCCAGAGGCGAAAACCTGTACGCAGACTAAACCTGTAGAGGCCTTGCGTGGACCTTTCTCGGACGGGAGTTCGACTCTCCCCGCCTCCACCAAAACGTTGAAAACATCCGACAGGCTGTCGGATGACACCTTCCGCTCTCCATGAATGACGTGAAATCGTCGTTCATGGAGAGTTTTTTTATGAGCAGGAGCCGTCCGTCCATGCGCCCCGGTTCCTTTCTGCGGCATGGGGCACAAGACCATACGCGGGGACCACATGCCCGGAGGACGGATTCGCATGGAAAAGCTTGCGGAGTTGATGCGGCTCGACAAGCTCAATCTTGCCACCTGCTCACTCATCGCTTTACAGGCTTCGACAAGCTTGAGGAGGCCCTCACCCTCATGCATGAAAAGCCCAGTGACCGCATCAAAATCATTGTCATCATGAAGTAACCTGCCCCGACACCGGCGGAATCGGTCTTGTCCCAGCAGTCTGCATGACGCTCGACACTATTTCATAATACACCGTTTTTACAGGCTCTTTTATACGCCTTTCCAGACATGACGCATCCGCGGCCTGCAACCGCAGATTTTTCTGCGTCTTTCCAACCCTCATCCGCCTTGCGGAAAATTTTCCAGACCTGCCGTTACTCCGGCAAAATACTCTTCCTCCAGAGGACGCAAGCCTTCATGTCCCATAAGCGGCATATACGGGACCCCCATACTGCAAAAGGTTATGGCTCCCGCATGCCGCCCATCGGGAGCAGACAAAAGGGGCGAAACGGTGAAGAACGAACAGAGCATGGTCCGTACGCCGTACGGCCTTCTCTCCCTGCCGTCATGGAGAAAAACTCCCGGCAAGACAACTTCCCCCAAAGATGCTCCACGCCCTCGTCCAGTCACCTGACGCCTTCTCTGTGCCGAGGTTCTCCCGAAGACACCTTCCGTTCACAGGCAAGACTTTTACCCTCCTGTCCCGCCGGAAGAACGGCCCCCGCAGTCAGATAAAAAACGGCCCCTCTAATTTGCTTCGTTTTGAAAATTTAATCAATTTTTTATTATATCTTATTGAATTTTATAAAAAAAATATACCATACCGGGACATGGAAGCAGGTAAAACAAAAAACAATTCTTGACAAAAAAAACTCAATATACTTTCTTCTTAATTAAATAATGACGGTCAAAAAAATGTTTCATCAAATGTTTTTATCACACATAAAAAAATAGAACACGGGTAAACTTCATCCTCTATTCAATGTTTATGATAGAATAAAATTTCCTATTTTATAGGAGGTCTACACTTATGCCACCAATTATAGACTATAATAAGTGTATTAAATGTGGAA
>CASFUJ010000128.1 GCA_949297645.1 uncultured Desulfovibrionaceae bacterium | reverse complement strand
AATGGGCGGTGACGGGAGAAAACATACGGAAGCGGCCGCCGTCCCGGACTGCGCGGCAAGCCTTCGTCCCGGCAGAGGCCGGGGGAGCGTCTTACGACAGGGCAGGCGTTTTATTCCTGCACGGCGTTTGCGGGAGCGCGGCGTTTTTTCATACGTCCTGAAACGGGAACGCCTTCGTCCGTGCGGAGGCTGCGTGGCCTTTGCGGGCTGCGTCGGCGGATGTCAGCGCAGGCCGTTCCAGGTTCTGTCGTCCAGCACGCGGAGCCATACCGCATCGGGCGCGAACATGACGGAGCCGTGGGCGTCGGAAAGCCAGAGTGCTCCCCAGTCGTTGCCGGGCGCGAAGGTCAGGGTGCAGCCGTTGGCAAAGCGCAGGGACAGACGCTCCCGCTCCTGCCCCTCATCCCAGACGCGGGAAGAAGATACGTCCGCCAGAGGCTGACCGATGACCGAGGAAAACACGGCGCTGAGGTCGCGAGGATATACGGCGTCGGCTTCAAGCACGCTGTCGGGAAGGCGTCCGTCCATCATGCGCAGACTCCCCCCGCCGTGGAAGCCGAGTTCCACGCGTACGGCGCCGAAGTCGAGAGCAAAGGGCTCATCCCCGGAGACATAGACCTCCCTCCAGCCCTTCACATGGGCGTTGGGTTCGCCTATGGCGTAGAGCCGGTTCAGCGACCGCACGCGCCGAAGCGGCGCGCCTATGAGGCGTGCCTTGAGAAAGGCCTGCCGCAGCTCATCCCCGCCGCCCGGGGCGAAGGGCGAGGTTTCCTCCCGGTCGGTTGCGGCGAACGATGGGGACTCCGGTATGTTTTCCGTTTCGTCCGTTTCCTGTACCACGTTCGGAGCAGGCGCTTCTTCGGCCGTTTCTTCCATATCCATGCCTTTTTCCGGCAGAGCGGAGCAGGCTTCTTCCTTTTCCCGGCATGGCGTCGGCGTTGAAGGCGGAGCCGTCGTTTCCTGTTCCTTTCTCTGCGCCTCCTCCTGCGGAGAGCCTTTTTCCGTCGTCGGGGTCTGCGCGGGCGCGACAAGGCGCGGCGTGAAGGGCAGGCCGTGCTCCCGCAGGGCCTGTCTCAGGAAAAGCTGCACGGCCGTGGACAAATCCAGTCCCAGCTCGCGGAAGAGGGTATCGGCCTTGGCGGCCAGTTCAGGGTCGAGATAAAGCGGTTCGGGCATGACGGGCCTCACGGTTCAGGTTGACTTCCCAAGGGAAGGCCGCTTCAGTATTGCCCCGTCTTCGTTTGAAATCAAGCGTCCGACCTGTGGGGAACGGCGTCCGGGGCATGGGAGGCGATAAGAAGGCGGAACGGCTCACATGTCGGAGGAAGGCTTTTCCATCCTGTGTTCCCTGACGGGAAGTTCTTCCGACAGAATGTCGAAGAAGGGGTGCCTCTGCCAGTCCTGCCGGTTGCCCACCACATAGAGGAGGGAACGGGCGCGGGTCAGGGCCACGTTCAGGATGTTGGGCGTGCGCGACGCCCACTGTCTGCTGCCGCGACCGGCCTGCCCGGGGGCGGAGCCGAGTATGAGAAAGACGATGTCGGCTTCCCGGCCCTGAAAGGTGTGTATGGTGCCGCAGCGCACGCGCTCTTCGGGAACGCCCATGGCGCGCAGCAGGGTGCGGCAGTGCCGGGCCACCTTGCGGAAGGGGGAGATGACGAAGATGGAGGCGTCTTCGGGGACCCCGGTACCTTGTCGTACGGGCCACGCTTCCAGCATACGGAGCAGGCAGGAGCGCAGACAGGCGAGTTCCTCCTGTACGAGCTGCGTATCCGAAACCTGTCCGTTGACGTGAAACCAGCAGCTTTCGCCGAGCGGAGAGGACAGGGACGGCGCCTCGTTTCGCGCCTGTACCATCTGGTTGTCGTAGGCGATGCGGTTGGCGATGCCGAACATGGGCTCGGCGCAGCGGTGATGGGCGCGCAGGGGATAGCCCGTCCATACCCGGCGTCCCGCGCTCTCCATCCATGTGCCGAGGCGTGCGGAGCGGTCGGCCAGCGTCTGGGCGGACTGACTCTTCGGAGACCATGGCTCTAGATTCAGGCCGTCCGACTCCTGCATTGCGCGCAGGGTGTCCAGCAGGGCGTCGGGTTGCGGAACGACGGGTTCTATCTGCTGCGGGTCGCCGATGACCGCGGCCCGTGCCGCCCGCCAGAGCGCTCCCGCCGCGCTCTGCGGCGTGGCCTGTCCGGCCTCGTCCAGCAGCACCCAGTCCAGAGAGCCCTGTCCCATGCCGGAGAACAGACGGCTGAAGGAGGCGAGCGTGGAGGATACCACGGGGACCATGAAGAACAGGGCGTTCCAGATGTCTTTGGCGGGAACGTCTTCGACGGGCACGCCGCGAAGATAACGGGTGATGACGCCGATGTCGGTGATGCATTCGCGTGCGCAGGACTTGATGGTCCATTCATGCAGGGCCAGCGCCTGAAGGAAGAGACGGGAGCGCAGGCGCTCCAGCGTTTCGTCGTTCCACACGCTCATAAGCTGCCAGTCCCGGCGCTGCCAGAACTCCCGGCAGGGACGGCGCAGAGGCTCCCCGCTTCCTTCCTGCTTCCGTATTTGTGCCTGCGCCTTTCTGGCCAGCTCTTCCAGCGCTTCCAGTCGTGCGGCCAGCTCCATGGCGGCGCTGTCTTCTTCCCGCGCCGCGGCGCGCAGGATGCGGCTCTGCTCCATGAGCTCCATGAAGCGGCAAAGAAGCGGAGCGCTGTTTTCCTCCGGCATGGCGACGGGGATGTTTTCCGCCCTGTCCGCCAGAACGCCCTTGTACCGCTTCAGCTCGGCAAGCGTCGACAGAAAATCCTGTCTGGCTTTCTGCCATGCCTCCCGTGCCTCCTGTTTGGCACCGTATTCGCGGTATCCGTCCAGCACCTCCTTCATGCCGGGCAGGGCAATCTTTCGTTCCGCATCGCGGTATCCCCAGAAAAAGGCGCGCGCGAACTGCTCGCAGTTCCAGGAGGAGCCGAGTACGGCGGAGATAAGACCCCATGCGGGCGGCAGCGTTTCACTGTCGGCCGGACTGAAGGCCGCGCTCACGGCGGCGGCCACTTCAGGAAAGTAGCCGGCATGCGGGAAATCCTCATGGGAGACGGCGTGCCGTGCGGGCAGAAAGCGCGTGATGTTTTCCACGGCGGCGTTGTTGCTGCTTGTCGCTACCATGCAGGTGCCGCGCATGATGTCGCTTCGCAGGGCATGAAAATCCCCGGACGATGACACGAACGCCTCGAAGGGCTGCTTCAGCCGGGCCAGTCTTTCGGCGCGCAGCACCACAAGTTCCGCCACAATCTCGCACAGCAGCCTTGTCTTGCCCGTACCGGGCGGGCCGTTCACCGCCGTGAGTTCTCCGTGCAGGATTTCCGTCACCGCCGCAAGCTGCGCCGGCAGAAGATGCTGCTTCGGGGAAAAGGGCCAGCGCCCTTCGGGCAGACGCTCGAGGCTGAGGGCCGCTTCGCGCGCAAGACGGCTTTCCTCGCCCCGGGCCAGCACGTCGCAGCGGTCGGCGTTTTTCTCTTCGCCTGTCAGATAACGGGCGAAGACGCCTTTGAAATCGTACCTGGCGAGGGCGAGCAGGTGGTCGAGGTCGGAAAGATAAAAGGAATTGAGAAGGTCGTTCTGCACGTCGTCGATGCGGCGGCCTTTCGGGTCGGGGCGGAAATAGACGGAGCGTACCACGATGCGGGTCTCTTCTCCCTCAACCTGCATCATGTCGAAAAGTCGCCGGATTTCCTCCTGAATCCACGGACCGCGGAAGGGTTCGTCCAGCGCGGCACTGCGGCGGTCGAAGTCGGACTGCATCTTCACCATGTCCGCGGAAAGCTGGTCCAGACTTTTTCCTGCAAGACAGCGGGCAAGTCCCGGCACGAAGGAGGCGGGCACATAGCTGCCCGGTACGGGCTCGCCCGTCATGTCCAGCACCACGGCGGCAAGACAGCCGTCCCCGATGCCCGGCTCTTCCGGCCGCTCCGGGGCGTTGCCCGTTTTTTGCAGAATGATGTCGGAGAGCCTCTGCCGGGGCAGGACGCCGAGATAGACGATGTGCCATGCCGCGGCAAAGCCTGAAGGCAGCGGGGCAAACCACGGCAAATCGCCGTGTTCCACGTCGGGAGAGGGACATTCCGGAAGCGTTTCCTGCCGTTTTTTGCCGTCGCGGACGGCGTTCCATGCCGGAAGGGAGGCGGAAACGGTTTCCCAGCGGCGCGCCTTCGTCACGGGCGGACGCGAGGAGCGCGGCACTTCCGGAATGAGAAAGACTTCGGCATCGCGCCAGAAACGAAGGACGGCCGCGTTTCTGCGGCGAAGAGCTTCTTCCTTCGCCTTCCTCTGTCTGTCGGCCGCAACATCGGCGGCGCGCTCGGCCCTGTTCAACCTTTCATCTTCCGGAACGGACTCCTCCTTCATCATGGCAAGAGCGCGGGACACGAGGTCTGTCTTGTCCCGGGAGGCGTCGGCGGCGTCTCGATGGGAACGGAGGGTCTCCGGCAGCGGGGAGCGCCGGGAAGAGGCCTTTTTCTGTGCGGCCGAAGACTCAGGACATTCTCCGGTATCGGCCATGGCCAGAAAGGAGGCGGCCATCCTGCGTACGCCGTGCCTTGGAAACTGCACCATGACCTTGCCGTCCGTCACGGACAGAACCTGTCCCGCGCCCCACTGGGGCATGGAAGGATTGATGACGAAGTCTCCGACCCGGAATTCCATGACCTACCCCCTTTCCAGCGCTTTTTTGGTCTTTTTTGTGGGCACGGCGGAAATCGGGTCCTCCGGCCAGGGATGTTTGGGATAGCGTCCCCGCATTTCCGCGCGCACCGCGGCGTAGGCGCCGCGCCAGAAACCGGCAAGGTCCCGCGTAACCTGCAGAGGACGGCCCGCGGGGGAAAGCAGGTGCACCGTCAGGGGGCAGCGTCCGCCGCCTACGGAGGGCGTGTCCTGCTGTCCGAACATTTCCTGAAGTTTCACGGCGAGCACCGGGCCGCCTTCCGGCAGATAGTCGATGCGCACGAGCGAGCCGGAAGGCACGCTGATGTGCGTGGGAGCCTCCTTGTCCAGACGACGTGCAAGCGCATAGGGCAGAAGAGTGTGAAGCGCCCTGTCCAGCGCGACGGAGGAAAACTGCGCGCGCCTCGTGATGCCGGAAAGCCAGGGGCTGAGCCAGTTGTCGAGAGGATTCGCCTCCAGTGCGGCCGCAAGCGCCTCATCGCTCACATCCGGCCAGCCTCCGTCCTTGTCCATGCGGCGCATGAGCAGCACGCGCCCCTGCCACTGACGCAGCTCTTCCGTCCACGGCAGACAGGAGTGACCGAGGCGGATTACGGCCGACACCACGGCTTCCAGCACCTTGTCCGCGGGAAGGTCGCCGCCTCGCAGCGGCGTATCGTCCAGCACCAGACTTCCCAGCAGGGTACGCCGTCTGGCGAGCACGGTCTCGCTGCGTTCGTCCCAGAGCACGCAGTCCTCCCGGACAAGACGGTCGCCGTGCAGTGCTTCCAGCGTTTCGCGCTCAAGCGGCGCGGCAAAGAAGCGGGACGTCGGCCAGCGCGTCTTCCGGTGGAAGTTCCGCGCCCCGGCCTGAGGCAAGGCGGAATCTGCCGCGCTCGCGTCTTTGCGCCATGCGCTCCGGCCAGGCGAGGGAAAGCAGGGCTCCGGCGCTGTTTTCGTCCCTGAACATGTCGGCGGTGGGCAGGGAGTCTTTTCTGCCGACAAGGGCGTAGAGCTGTTCGGCGGCGCGGCGCAGGCGCGGGGAGCGGCGAAGTTCCGCAAGGCGCGGGCGTATGTCGCAGCCGGAACCCGCCGTGCGCTCCTCCACGAGAGCGGCCAGCGCGGCGGCCAGAGGCAGATGTTCTCCCGCAAGAAGCGCCATGTGCGCAAGGCGCGGATGCATGGGCAGGCGGGAGAGCGCGCGGCCGTGTTCGGAGAGCTGAGGACGGCCGTCCTTATGCCGGAGAGCGCCCAGAAGTTCCAGCGTCCGATGCGCCTCGGCGAGGGAAGCGTCGGGGGCGGGAGTGAGAAGCGGCAGGCTTTCCGGCGGGGTTCCCCATGCCAGAGCGTCGAGCAGAAAGGGGGCGAGGTCGGCGTCGAGTATCTCCGGGCGTCGCGAAGGCAGCAGCACTTCTCCTTCATGCCAGAGTCTGAAGCAGACGCCGCTCTCCACGCGTCCGGCGCGTCCGGCCCGCTGGTTTGCGGCGTCCTTTGTGACGCGTCCGGTGACGAGGGCGCTCATACCCGTGGCCGGAGAAAAGCGGGAACTGCGGGAAAGACCGCAGTCGATGACCACGCGCACCCCCTCGATGGTGAGACTGGTTTCCGCAATGGAGGTGGCGAGCACCACCTTGCGCCTGCCGGAAGGAGCGGGCGCAATGGCGGCGTCCTGTTCGGCAAAGGAAAGGTCGCCGTACAGAGGATGCAGGGACACGTTCGAAGGCAGGTTCTCCAGCATGTCCGCCACGCGGCGGATTTCTCCCTGTCCGGGCAGAAAGACCAGCACGGAGCCTGTCTCTTCGGCAAGCGCCCGGCGTACCGTGGCCGCGGTATGGGCAAGCAGCGCCTCTCTGCCGGAGAAGGTGCCGAAACTGCCGGAACCGGCCGGACAGGGGACGTATCGTATGTCCACGGGCCATATCCTGCCTTCGGCGCGCACAACGGGACAGGGGGCGAGCAGGCGGGAAAGGTCGTCCGCCTCCAGCGTGGCCGACATGATAAGGAGCTTTAAATCCGGCCTGAGAGCTTCCTGTGTTTCCAGACAGAAGGCAAGGGCCGTGTCGGCCTGAAGGGAGCGCTCATGAAATTCATCGAAGATGACGCAGGACACTCCGGAAAGTTCGGGGTCGGCGATGAGGCGGCGGGTGAGTATGCCCTCGGTGATGATTTCC